>NZ_LT594621.1:3630638-3930638 GCF_900091655.1 Culturomica massiliensis | reverse complement strand
AAACCATCCAGGCCGATTCGCCCCGGATCGATATTGTCCGTAACATTCTGGCAAACAACACCAAAGAACTTCTGCTAAAAGCAGCACAACTACACGGCCACATCTGTCCGGGTCTGGCCCTGGGCGTGCTGGGGGCAACCCGGGTTATGCAATGCCTGTACAACAATCAGGAAGATCCCGGAGATTATACCCTTACCGCAGAAATGCAAAATTGCCCGGTCGACGGTGTTCTGTTCGTCACCGGCTGCACCCCGGGCACCCGTCGCTACCTGCAAGGCCCACCCGAAAATATGTGTTTTTACCTCAAAAATAAAGCCGGCAAAGGCTGGAAAGTCAGCTTCAAACCGAACAACCGGGAATACATGAGCGAGCACCTCCCCGCCAACCTATCCCCCATTGAAAAAGGCTTCGCCACCCTACAACTATCCCCGGACGAATTATTCACCATCGAAGAACTGGATTAAAACCGGCAACGGCCTTTCTCTTGCCTATACGGTCGGTAAAAGCAGAGCGAAGCAAAGGAATACAGAATTGTAGATTTACGATTGCAGATTTTAAATGAAATGAATTCGACAACAAATCAGGTTGCCCAATAATTTAAAATCTGCAATTGTAAAAGTATAATTAAAAATCTATTCCCACAGATAAACGAAAACTATTGTCCCAAAGATAGGTATTCCGGGAATGTGACACGAAATAAGCCGCGTCCAGATGAATACGCATAAAACGGATCCCGGTTTCGAAAGTAGTGTATTTACGCTGCAATCCCGCCTTCCTTTCATTAAATAGCCCACACGTCCATACACCATCTCCTGGAAACCGTATTCAAATCCGACTTTCCAAAAAATACGGTTGATTTCTCTGTCTGAAAACAAAGCGCCAATATTTCCGGGCAATGAATGATCACGATCCTCTTCTTTCAAAGAAACCAGATATTTTCCGCCTTCCAATCCCACAGATAACTGGTAACATCTCCGAAAAACACCGGTCAAACTGATACCTATCTTCAACTCTGAAGGTAAAAAAGCTTGTCGTCAGTACCGTAATTTATTTTATTGCCGACATTGGTCGCTTTTCGGTAACAATAACCTTTCCTATTGTATCCATAGTTTAATTAGAATAAATTCAAAAAGTAATAATCGCTTTTGACGCGACTTTTGCAATAACACTCAGTCATATAGATCGGATAAAGATGATCCGCCCATCTTGTATCCGTCCCGTAACATACGGGATTACGCTCATTGATAAGATTAGCTGTCACTGGTAAACAAAGAACAGGGTATGATTCTTCATGAACATGCTAAAAACTCTTAAATGTATTGTTTACATTCATTTCTCAGCCACAGCATGCCACAGATATTTGTCCACTCACGATAGGAAATACTTTCTTGTCATACTGAATGTCGTCAACTTTATACACTCTACGAGAACCATCCAAGAAGAATTTGAATTGTGGCGCACCTTGTGTTTCTTCTGCAATATATTTCAACAATTTGCCATATTATCTAATTTGCGAAGTTATGTGTGACTCTTTTATCCAATCATTCAAATCATTAAGATCGTTTACCAACTCTTCAAATGAAACAGAATCACCATATATCATGTGCAGACGCATATTCTCATAGTCGGCTCTCCACTGCTCTAAAACAGAAGCCGGAGGAACGATGTTGAGCGTAGCCGGATAAAGCGTATCATAGTCGAAACCACGTAAGCCGATGAATGCACGGCGATGCGCTACTACCTGACGGTAAAGTTCTACATCGTTTATGGCACGCCCGGCTATTGGAGTTTTCAACATCTGCCCGATGTCGTACATATGTCGCGACATACGTTCCACACGAATTAATTCCTCTGGCCTGGCAAACTCCTCATGCAGCAGGAATACCTTTTCAAGAAAGGTACGTTCAGGAAGAACGGCACGTACCATGAACTCAGGTTCTGCAAAAGGCGCCTTCGGATACACCTGGTCTATCATTGAATCAAGAGCCACCTCGCTTACAGGTTCACTCATAGACCTGCCACTTACTTCCACTTTCACTTTAGGCAGGATATACTGCCCATCCTTTCCACCTATGGAAAAGGATAAAACTGAGTCATAGTTAATGCCTATAACCTCGGGGTCAGTTGTGGTGACAGGGGTTGTATCAACATTTACCTTGAACTTTTCTTTTGAGATGCCACTCTTGTACAATTGTCCCGCCAAATCGTGTTGCATGGTCTCTCTTACAAAGGTACAGGCAGCACGGCGCAATTTGTCGCTGATTTGTGTTTTCGACAATACTCCACCGAAACCAAGATACTCCCGGTCAATGGCAATGTCTATATCTTCCGAAAAGCGATCTATCAAATGCCAGCACTTGCTCAACGATGTACCTCCCTTGAAAGACAGATGACCGGCATACGGCAAACTAAACATGGCACGGAGGACAGCCGTTACCCACCAATCCTTTTCTATGACCTCACGTTGCCGTATGTTCAATTCTGCGGAAACACGATCAAGTATATCCACGCGGTCTTCTTGTGACAAGTCTACAAATTTCACCGCTGCAATATCATTTTTACCCATGTTGGAGCAAGTATTATATCATGTTTGAAGTCTTGTTCCGAAACATGTTCTGTTATCATACTCTTGATTTTTCCCTTTTGTGTTTCCGTTATTGACTTCTCGCCAATCTCCCGCATAGCAAGTACGGCCAGTTGCATCAGTTTGGAGTGATAGGCAAAATTACCCAAATCATTACTATGGCGAAATGTAATGCTCTTCCCCTCGCCAAACTTAATCTGCCGTGCAGAACCATCTGTTATGTAAACAATGTTGGCCGGTACTTGTGTGGATAGCCCCAGCCTGTTAAGCGCATACGCTCCTGTCGGAATGATACGCGCACAGTCTCTTTGCGCAATTTTTAGGACAATGTCATCCAGTGACGGTTCACGCAATGTCCCATCCCACTTGTCATATAGCGGAACATAATAAATGCCTTTTGCAAAGCGGTACAATTTTCCATTTCGGCATAAGCGGCTTAACCCCGAACGAACTGCATCGGGAGTGCCACACATCGTGAAATCATCTGGAATGAAAATTGTTCCATCCTTAGCTTGTTCCACAATATCATACATTGCCTTGTAAGAGCTGTTTGCACCCATAGTTTTATGTTTTGCCACAAAATTACTCTTTTTTTGTGGCAAATCGTAGCTCTTATGGGATTTATTTGTTTTTTACGCTGATTTTATGATGTCTTATACTCTATCTGCTGATTCTATTATAGGTAACATAAAGTAATATACAAGGAGGTCGTTTCAACCGCCCCCTTTTGTGGATATGGGGCATATTCCGATTTAAAGACGAGGCTATTTTAATCGTATGGGAACATAACTCTTCGAACAAAAACCTTTTATTCTCTCATTTTTACAACAACAAAAATTTAAAATGCTAAATCTCCACTTTTCAGACCACTATCATCAAATCACAAGGACTTTTCTATCACATCATCCACAAACAACTGATAATCAATTATTCACATATACATTCTCTATCTTTTTAAAATTGAAAGGCTCGCTCCCTAACACAATATCATTTCCTCTTCGTAAAGTACTTTCCAACCAAGGCTTATTATAAGTCTCCCAACTGTAATCATCAAAAATCTTTGTTCCCTCTTTAATTCCTTTTATTTCTAATTGTTTTGCGATTCCACTAAACCTCTATTGACAACATGAATCCGTCCTAAATGTTCAAATTTCCGAAAACATATAATCATTTAATACATATTAATAATTTGAGCAATATGTTTGTAATTAGGTTTAGTCACAATCATTAATCTATTTATATTCATGCCAATCAAAAGGAAAATCAATCCAATATTTTCCTTCAAAAATTAATTTACCATTCAAGTCAAGATTAGACATTATATAATTTATAACATATTGTAATCCTTCAGCAAAATCATGAGTTTTTGCTGAACCGAATCTTAATCTCTGTTCGACATTATGAATATTCAAATCTGACAAAATACCGGGAATCCGGCGAAGAGGTTGTTTCCTTGCCGATCTTACTACAGTAACCGGAGAATTTATGGTCCCTGTACCAAAAAGCAAACTGTTTTCCGATGCCGGATTCCCCGTCTTCTGTGAATAGCGTACTATCAAATAAGCCATGAGCTACCTCCCGGAAGCGACCGAAAGGATGGTCCCGGACAAAATTCAGAAGGCGATCCTGACTGGATGCTGCTCTTTTAACTATGTCATATTCATCTTTTCAGGACAGAGAATTATATAATTAACGACCCTCCAAAGAAATTATAAAGTTTCAAAGAACTTAATTATCACTTACGACTTTTTTGTTTAAGTGGTGGTATTGGCTTTTCTCCATCTATTTTTTCCATCTCAATTTTTTGATACTTTAAAACAGGCTGCTTAACCAACAAAATATCCCCCTTTTTCCGAAAAAATACATCTATAAACGTTATTTGATTTATATTATCTATATAGGGTTCCATATGATCATTAACACCATTAAATCCATAATCATATATATATAAAGTATCTTTTTTTACAAGAACAGTACACTTAAAATATTTTATTTGTTTTTTAAGACCCGGATATTCTACATCTGATACAAATTTCATTAACTCATCTTGCTGAGTAGGATAATATTCATTTTTCCGATAAAATGCATCATATGCTCCCCACAATTGACTAACAAATAGCGTATTTTTTAATACATATACTTTTATTTGATATACTACAAATGAATAAAATAAATAAAAAAACAACAATATAATTAATACAGAAAATATCTTTCTCAAATTTTTCTTTTTCATCATTCACAGTATAATTTAAAGGTTTCTCCAGAACTAACCCTTTTTATAATTAAATATTTAGAAGAAACAACTTCATTCCCTTTGTAGTATTCTTTTTCTTGTATTCCCCACTTTTCATATTGTTGCGCCCGCTCCACATCATTCTGCATCAAATCTTTCAATCCTATATTAAATCCTTTAAGCTTATAATATCTAAGAAATTTAGCAAAAAGATCATAATCATCATTACTAAAATTTATTGTTCCTATTTTTCTATTATTTAAACCTAAAAATAAGAAAAAATATCCCGGATTTCCATGTATAATACTTGCAGAAAAACCTAAATATTCTGTAGACTTTATTTCATTATAATCATTATTCAGTGATAAAATAAATTCAATTGTCATTTTAAGTTTTATTCCAGATAAAATTTCTATTTCAATCTCCTCTGAGTATTCATTCATGCCCATTAAATTTAATTTTTTGACATAACTTATATTATTTCCAGATACCTGATTAGGTTTATAAATATCCAAAGAAGAATTATATAAATTAACACCTGCATCCGTAGTACAAATATCATACCCTTCCTTTATACCCCAATTAAGCAAGTTATTAATATAAACACTAACAATTTCTTTAAATGCCTCAAAATTATTAAAACGTCTCATTACATCCTCATCCCGCTCAAACACCCGCAACACTATACCCGGGTCGTGGATCACGTCCCACTGCCATTTAGCCAGCTCCCGCCCGTGGCGGTAGTCCATCAGGTTATCCGCTACGCTGCCTTCAGGCAAGCCCAAAGACTTATCAAAAGGATGGCGCAACGACAAACGACCGTGAGCCAGTTCATGAGCTGCCGCGACGGCAAATTCTTCAAAACTGCCGAAATCACGGCGGAACAGATAACCGAACTGCTTGTTTAAAGGCATAAAACCCGTATAGTTACGATCATCCCCCTGACCGCTGTATAAAAGGACGAAAAGGTAGCTCGCCTCCGGATCGATTCCGTAGTTTTCAACGTAAGCACCCTGAAGCTTTTTCATTTCATCGGTATAAGCACTGAAAACACCGCTCTTGTCTGCAAAAAGCAAAGGAGAACTGTAAGCAAACACAGACATTTTTTCGACTACGCATTCTATACCGACACGACTGTATATTTTCTCCAACTCCCCGCGTAAAGCCTCAAACTCATCCAGATCATTAGCCACCGGGACGATCTTTACCTTTATCCGGTATGACGGGTAGCTCACGATAAGCAATTTACCCAGATTATAATAACTGCCACCCGGTTTCGGGTAAAGCGCATAAAGCTCCTGACCGTCGTTCGCATTACCCCCCACCAGATTTAAAACATACCTCCCCGTGGTCTTGTCAAACTTTTCCCACTTGAATTCTGTACCCGACCGGGTTTTAAAAATCACTTTATCAGGATCGACAGAAGGGTCGTGAACCGTGATCACAGGTATCACCTTGTCCCTCTTCATCCCAAAAAATCAATTTGGTGGGAATACGACAGTCAATACAAAGTTTCAAAAAACTTAACGGTAAAAGGCCCAATGGATGTCAGGTACCCGGTCATCTTTTAATAGTAATTTCACAGACGCTAATTTTTTTCCATTCACAAGTTTGGCTTCATATAATTCATCGTAAATACGATAAATTACTTTCTCGTCCTGAATCAATACTACTTCACTATCAGCCTGCTTCGTTTCCAATTCAAAATAAACACCGGTTGAAGGATTATAGAAATACAGTATTCCAGGAGCATACATTCTCTCGTAACGAATGGCAGGAGATAATCCTGTAGCCCGATCTTGCCATAAAGAAGAACCGGGAAGCGGTTTATTTAACAAAGATTTATTATCATCCCCGATATAACCACACAACCAATCTGAAAAGCCGCGGATACGAGATAAATTACCTGATAAGATCAATTCACTCCATTCCTCCTTCTTTTTATCAAAAATAACCACTTGCCGTGTACCAAGACTATCTTTTTTTGTTTCTTTTCTACCATTCACTAAAAAGATATCATCATTATTTATTGATACAGTATGTCTTGAAGAACTATTAAATCTAAACTGTTCTGGCAATTCGTAAGGAAAACAAGGACGTTTAGAACGATCTCCAGTAACAATAATTTCCAAATAACCATCTTCTTCCCGGCTATAACTTAATATATAATCAGAACCAACTATATTTCCTCCCATAAATCCCGTCAGATAAATATTTTTATACAACTGTAAATCAACACTATCACTATATTTTAAATTATTGATTTCATAACTATTATATAATAATTGTCTTATAGGTTTCCTTTGAATAAAATCAATCGCAACCAATAATAAATCAGGTAATTTCAATAAAAAATTATTATCAGTAGCAGTGATCCCACAATCGGGTTTTCCTACCGATACTCGCCTTAACTCCATATTAGTGATATTAAACACCAAAAGACTATCATAAGGTTGTTCCTGTCGCCAGCTATTACTTTTCATCAAAGTAAAATAACCTAACTCCACATACATCTTAATATTGCTTAACTGCTCTTCTGATCCGCACAACTGGAGATGCCGGATTAAAGCTGAGGAATCTCTGTCATATCTCCACAAAACAGATTCAAACAGATCATCTGTTCTTGTTAAAGGATGACCGGTAATAAAATACAATTCCTTGTTTGATTGCCCGCAAACAACAAAATTGAAAAAAGTAAATATTAAAATTAAAAATGTCTTCATATTCCACGATTTTAATTATTCATTCTGATTACCAACTGCTTCTACGTAATTATGATTTTTACTATTCATGCGATTCAATTGCCAATAAGGTTTTAGTTCTTCATCATCAGGAACAACTAATTGATAATAAAAACCCCGACTATTCCCATTATAGGATTTTACCCACATTGCATCCATAAAAGAATAGAAACTTTGCGACAAAATACCCCAGTTTACTCCACTAAAATTCGTACTGGAAGCATGCATAAAAGTAACCCGACCTTCCAGCTGATTACTATAACTTACTATAGAATCGGTCGGATTATCTTTATACCATCTTTTCATATCCTTTTCATAGGCCAAAATTTCACTCTTCGTCATCCCTTTCTTCTCTCCCGTCAAAAATGCATAACCAACCTTTAAATTCTCCTTCCAATTCCATAAAGCTTCCGCAAAAGGACGATATTTTCCATCACGGTGCAATTCTCCACAAGAACTATTCAATACATCCAGCTGCATCAACCCCCAGCCATGAGGTGTGCCCCAATTGGGACAACCAACGCTGCTTGTCCACGCACTGCCATATTTCGTTCCAGGATTAAATTGACGATACTGAGATTCCTGACGAATCAAACGCGTCAAAAACCAGGTTTCTGTTGAATAACCTTCCTGAAATCATATAAAACATTCATATTAATAATTTAAGTAATATGTTTGTAATTTAGGTTTGGTCTCTATCATTAATCTATCTTAGATCCATGCCAATCAAAGGGAAAGTCAATCCAAATTTTCCTTCAAAAATTAATTTACCATTCAGGTCAAGCTTAGACATTATATAATTAAAACATATTGTAATCCTTTAGCAAAATCATGAGTTTTTGCTGAACCGAATCTTAATCTCTGTTCGACATTGTAAATATTCAAATTAGCATAGAAATAGATTTATAAATCGAAATTAGCAGCTTTCAGTACATCTAAAATTTAGCCCAATAATTACTTTTTGATATTTACCAAAATCACTAATACGAAAAAACATCCACCTATTATAATTATCTGATTCCAAAATAAAATCATAATTTATGCGTTCTACTACATCCACCCTCCTCACCGTTTCTCCCGCATCCAGCCGGCTTTCAAAAGTAAGTGTACAGCCTTTGAACTCATCCGGATGCTCAAGGATATAACGCTGAATCCAGCGCTCACCTTCTGCAAAAATTATTCTTCTGCAAAAATATGGAGTGTTTTATCCGTATCTAAAATATAAAGACGACCATTATGGTAGGAAAGATCAGTTATTTTTACTCCATTTGAAAAATTCAGATCAACTACAAATTCAATTTTGTAAGTTTTTAAATCAATTCGACCAACTCTGCTGCGAGGAAAATTATCTATAAAATAAATACTATTCTTTCCTAAAATACCCCATTCAGGAAGTATATCAAACTTCTTATTTTCTGCTGTCATATCTCCTTTATAAAGGATTTTCCCTTCTCCAGGATCTACTACATTGAATCGTTTGCCTCCAATATCATATAAATAGCCTGTCATTGGATCCTGTATATACCGATAGTCTGCATCTTCTATACTCCATTTTTCTTCCCCTGTCCTTGCGTCAAGGCCAAGCAAACGATATTCTTCCAAAGGCTTGATCTCTATTGATAAAATTATTGTGTTAATATAAAACAAAACATCTTTTGAAATTTCAAATTCTGAATGAAAGCTCCATAAAGAATTACCACTATTCACATCAACAATTTCAATGTCATTAAAAATATAATTTCTCAGATAAGCTATTTTCCTATCAATTATATTAAAAAGAGGATAATCGTAATTCCGTTTCCAAAGCTCTTTTCCACTCTCAGCTTCAAAAATAACGACTTTTCCTTTTTTTGTGATACGGTCGTATTTTCTTTCTAAAATCAACTTTTCTGAAAGATATAAATAAGGATTATAGAAATGTTTATTCCATATCGTCTTAAATACAAATGCATTATTATCTAATGACTGTATATTTTGATCTGTGGAAAAGTATAAAACATCATTATAGCACTCCAATAAATTAAAATGATAAAAAGCAGTATATCGTTTTATATTAAATGAATCTAGATCAATTTCTTGTAAATAATCATTTATTGAAACTATATATAAGTTATTCCGACCTATTACATATTGACCACAATTTGCTATTTCTTTAATTTTTTTCATCGAACAAAAAATATTTTATTAAAATTATTTTCTACAAAATTTAGGAAATCCTCTTTACTCCCTCCAGACCACTTCTTTATAATTTGTGGATCTATTTCAACCTTTTCCAACTCCCTTAAAAATACCTCCTTATCCAACCTGGAGATCTTACTCCCATCAAAATACCATTTGATCTGATCCAAATTATCCGCAATCTCTAAATCTTTTAAAAATTGCTTAGCAAAATTAGAAGGAGGAAGATTCTTTACAGACTTAAATTCATAATAGACAGGTCTGCTATTTTCTCCCATTCTCACTACTACATCCACCCTCCTCACTGTTTCTCCCGCATCCAGCCGGCTTTCAAAAGTAAGTGTACGGCCTTTGAACTCATCCGGATGCTCAAGGATATAACGCTGAACCCAGCGCTCACCTTCTGCAAAAATTATTCTTCTGCAAAAATATGGAGTGTTTTATCCGTATCTAAAATATAAAGACGACCATTATGGTAAGAAAGATCTGTTATTTTTACTCCATTTGAAAAATTCAGATCAACTACAAATTCGATCTTATGGGTATGTAGATTTATTAGACCAAACTTACAATCCGCAGAATTGCTATAAAAGTAAAGACCATTCGGAGATAGACATCCCTTCCTAGCCGGAAATACTTTATATTTTTCTATTTCAGAGGACAATCTTTCATAAACTAATATTTTCCCATTTTTGACATCAATTACCTGAAATAAATTTCCTCCTATTCCATATAAATAACCTTTTTCTAAATCTTGTACATACAAATAACGGGCATCTTCTATACTCCATTTTTCTTCCCCTGTCCTTGCGTCAAGGCCAAGCAAACGGTATTCTTCCAAAGGCTTGATCTCCAAAGAAACAATCAAAGTATCCTTATAATAATAAATAAATCTGGATATCGGAGGATTTTCAAAATGCAACGTGTTCAAAACTCCACCAGTCCGAGCATCGATAAAATCAATATATTTTAAAGAGGTGTCAGTAATATACAAATGCCTTCCTACATTCAATACTCCTACTCGTTTCCGAAAGATATTAGTCCACTGAATATCATTACTAGCTTCTTTATAAAAAGATACTTTTACTTCATCTCTATCCCAATCATATTTTGTTTCTATAAAGTAATCATTAAATAATATAACAAAACCTCCTCCTAAGGAAGGCCGATAAAGAATAAAAGTTTCTGTTTTATCATCATATGTATACAAATCATGATTATATAAATAGATCCGGCCCTCTAATATATCTATTGTATAAATCCCTCCCACATTCACTTTATGAAGAAGACGATAATTATCAGCAGAAAAAAATAAATACTCATCTTGTTCATTACATACTATTATCTGATCCTTATAAAAAAATGGACCATAGGTAATATCCTTTAATTCATATATTTTTTTCATACCTATTTTATTTGAAAAATTAAATCAAAGTTTTTATTTATAAAATTTATGAAACCCTCTTTTGTTTGTTGTTCTTTCAAAGTTACCCACTTTACAATAATTTTTCGATTTATTTCAACCTTTTCCAACTCCCTTAAAAATACCTCCTTATCCAACCTGGAGATCTTACTCCCATCAAAATACCATTTGATCTGATCCAAATTATCCGCAATCTCTAAATCTTTTAAAAATTGCTTAGCAAAATTAGAAGGAGGAAGATTCTTTACAGACTTAAATTCATAATAAATCATATCTTCGCCAAAACTTACTACAACATCCACCCTCCTCACCGTTTCTCCCGCATCCAGCCGGCTTTCAAAAGTAAGTGTACGGCCTTTGAACTCATCCGGATGCTCAAGGATATAACGCTGAATCCAGCGCTCACCTTCTGCAAAGTTAACACCTCTATTAAACTCTGCGATCATCGCACCCAGATTTTCAAATTTTGTTCCGGAAGATACCAATGTTTTATACCCCGACAGCAAATCAACCAGAGCTGCTGCACCGGATCCACGGTTTCCCCATATCAAATCTCCGAGCAATTCCAGTTGCAAATTGGAAGACTTAAACTTTTCATCCGAAAGCAGGTTGTTGACGGCTTTCAATATTTCGGGATTTTTGCGCAATTCTGCATAACTGTTCACTACACGCCAGGCATAAGCCCCTTCTATTTTCAGCTCATCGCCAAAGATATCGAATAACTGAGGCGTGGAAGACAAATCTGCCTTCAGTTTTGTTAATAAATCCAACTCGGATTTCCATTCTATTTCCAGATAAGCAAACATCCGCTTACTCCAGTCGACCTTCAAGGACTTATCCACCAGTTTCAGGCCTTTACCCGACTTTATCACCGCTTTCGTTCCACTGGCAAGACCTTTCGTGGCTACTGCCGGAGCTACAGGTAAAATCAGGGCTGAACTGTAAACTGCCACATTTTCCCAGTCATCGTAATAACCTGCATAAAGTGCTCCGGCTCCATCTGTAACAAAGTCAAGACCGAAAGGCATCAATAACACACCTAAAGCGTCCAGACCCGAAAGGGTTTCCCGGTAAACGACGGCATTCTTGCCACTGACAAAATACCGGGAATCCGGCGAAGAGGTTGTTTCCTTGCCGATCTTACTACAGTAACCGGAGAATTTATGGTCCCTGTACCAAAAAGCAAACTGTTTTCCGATACCGGATTCCCCGTCTTCTGTGAATAGCGCACTATCAAATAAGCCATGAGCTACCTCCCGGAAGCGACCGAAAGGATGGTCCCGGACAAAATTCAGAAGGCGATCCTGACTGGATGCATAACTTTCGAAAGCAGAAGGCAACGTTATACGCGGAGACATCAAACCCGTATAAGGATTCTGACTCATACAGGCGTTCCGACAGCCGTAGAATTCTTTCAATGCCGAAACATATTTATCAATACGGCTGTCTTCTGCAACTATCAGTTTGTAAATATAATCCTTACCGGTTATCCGGTCTGGATTTTCCATCCGGTTTGTCGCTACAAGCTCACCCTGATAACTTAAAAAATAAGAATAAACGATTTCAGGCTTAGCTATATATTTAAAGACATCGGAAACAAAATCGGTAAACGGAAGCCGTGATTTATCAGCAACTTCATAAGCTGCATAGTCCCGGGAATTAATATATTTACTGCGAGAAAGACTGCTTTCATGAAATACAACCTCTTTCCCTACAGCCACTCCCGGCATAAAGAAATAAGTCCCTTGATCCCGACCGATTCCAGGAGTATGGACATAGGGCACTGTTATTAATACGGAATTCGCAGAAAGACCGCTTTCTGCGAATACGGCTTCAGCCAATCGCGACCAGGAAGACTGATCAACCGAAATAGTGGAAACAGGGCAGCAAGCCACCACAAAACGGGCCCCGGGATTAGCCAACTCATAAGTATAAAGCTTATCCGTGATTTCATTTCCCAATAACTGACGATATGCATCTGAATTGCCACGAACTTTCCCAACAGTTTCAACCAAACCGGCAATAATTGACGTGTTTTGGAAAAATTGTTCATTGATCTCTATTGCATTGTCTCTAGCATACCTCAGATAGGTTTCGGCCACACTATTTTTCAGTACAAAATAACCGCTACCGGCAGGATTACCAGGACAATCACCGCCATATTTTCTCACCTGCACCCATTTTACGGCACTTTTATATAATACATCCGGATCAGTAGTTTTCAAACCGGAAATGTCGATCTCAGACTTCTGATAATAACAGGCGTCAAAAGTCCGGTAAATACAGGTCCGTATATCTCCGCGATCATTGTAGGTAAGCCTTACTGTTGACGACTGACCAATCGTCTGACCTGATGATGTATAGGTATCCTTATCCCATTTGAATTCTTCAAGGATTTTTTCATCTCCATCTTTATCTGTATATATCCTGAACCCATAAATATAGGGCATATCTTTTTTTATCAGGAATACCACTTTTGCACCGGACTGTAAAGGTTCTACCTTAAAGATAACTTTACCCGAAGGATCGAGCCCGATATTTTCACCTTTTGCAAGGTCACCGGCCTCCATCGTTCTATCCACTATCGCCGCATCCTCATCCCGCTCAAACACCCGCAACACTATACCCGGGTCGTGGATCACGTCCCACTGCCATTTAGCCAGCTCCCGCCCGTGGCGGTAGTCCATCAGGTTATCCGCTACGCTGCCTTCAGGCAAGCCCAAAGACTTATCAAAAGGATGGCGCAACGACAAACGACCGTGAGCCAGTTCATGAGCTGCCGCGACGGCAAATTCTTCAAAACTGCCGAAATCACGGCGGAACAGATAACCGAACTGCTTGTTTAAAGGCATAAAACCCGTATAGTTACGGTCATCCCCCTGACCGCTGTATAAAAGGACAAAAAGGTAGCTCGCCTCCGGATCGATTCCGTAGTTTTCAACGTAAGCACCCTGAAGCTTTTTCATTTCATCGGTATAAGCACTGAAAACACCGCTCTTGTCTGCAAAAAGCAAAGGAGAACTGTAAGCAAACACAGGCATTTTTTCGACTACGCATTCTATACCGACACGACTGTATATTTTCTCCAACTCCCCGCGTAAAGCCTCAAACTCATCCAGATCATTAGCCACCGGGACGATCTTTACCTTTATCCGGTATGACGGATAGCTCACGATAAGCAATTTACCCAGATTATAATAACCGCCACCCGGTTTCGGGTAAAGCGCATAAAGCTCCTGACCGTCATTCGCATTGCCCCCCACCAGATTTAAAACATACCTCCCCGTAGTCTTGTCAAACTTTTCCCGCTTGAATTCTGTACCCGACCGGGTTTTAAAAATCACTTTATCAGGATCGACAGAAGGGTCGTGAACCGTGATCACAGCCCCCACTTTGTCTTTCTTCCCCGAAGGAATGAGCTTCGCCGGAACACGGTAACTCTCCCCAAGCTGTTCGTATTTCGTGCGGATCAGATAAGAGCCGGAATAAACCGCTTTCCAGGCATCGAAGGCATAAAGACTGCCTTCCGTATCCGTAAATACGACTTCGGCCATGCGGCTGTCGAGGCGTTTGAAGTTCACCTCATCCTGATTCAGACCATCCCCGCTTTTACCCACAGGCGTCACCACCAATTGCTTTTTAGAACCGGAACCCGGATTCTCCCCGGCCCCTTCGTTCTCCGTACCGGAGCCATCCTCCGGAGCTTCTTCCACCTCATAGATATTACCTTCGCTGTCTTTTACCGTCATTGGAAAAACCGAAGGGGCATTACCGTTGTTCCCACCCGGCTCTCCCCCGCCGGGGACACTATGCCCCGTTTCGATATAACCGATAACCTGACCGCTCGCATCCGTCACTTCGATTTTACCGGTCGTCTCATCAAAAAAGAACCCGTTGTCTTTATCAATGACAAAATCAGCACTCAGGTCGGTTTTTGTGATGCCTTCCACCACATTACCCGTATGGCCGCCGCCCGTAAAAATATCGTCCATATTACCCATTCCGCTTTCTGTCGGATCGTAAACCGTTTTCACCACACCACGAATCATTCGGCGGTCGGTATTGATATAGACATTATCGAAAGTCACTTTAAAAGGCGCATAAGCCAGAAAAGGAACATGCACATAACCGTTACCCGTAAAAAAGCCCTGGCTGCCCGTCACCTCCTGTACATGTACCGGAAAATCGCCGGCTATAAACTGGTCTCCGTTCAAAAGCTCATCCAGGGGATCCTGATTGGACAAATCCACCGGACGCAACATCCCGCAGTTACGTAAACGGGTAGTATCCTCTGAAGGCAGCGTAAGGAAGGCTGTCTTTCCGAAAGTAGGCACCAAAGGCTCGCAAAAACCGCCCACACGGTATTCATACGTATACCCGGGGCGCACACCAGATAACAGGGCAGACGGAAAAGTACTCCTCACTTCAGCCCAGGTTTCAGCTCCTTTCACACGGTAAGCCACCGTATAATCAATGTGTTCCGGTGCACTCTCCCATTCCACGTGAATATATCCCCGTTCGGCCGTAGCTTTTACCTGTACCGGTTCGGGACAATAACGGGCGATACGGAAAGAACGGATCATGCTCAGCCCCTCGTTCTCAAAAATACTCACATCATCCGCTCCGTCTTTGGCCACAACACGCACAGCCCAGGCATAACGGCGGCCAGGCTCCAGCGCCGGTGCTAAAGTACCGTAGAGATAGCTTGTGGAAGTGATTCGTTCGCGAAATATTTCAGGTGACCAGGCAAAGGCCGATTCGGGAGCCAGACCGTTATCCCAAAGTTCCTTGATGATCAACTCGTATTCTACACGAGCCACCCCCGAATGTTGCGGAGTCCATTGGAACAACAGATTCAATGGCTCACGCCAGGGAATAACTTCATCCTGAAAAGGCAGGCTCAACAACGGAGGTTTCTGCAAAGCAAGCCAGGCCGTTCCGATGGCCCGTTGCGAGAGCACTTTTGAAGTGCCGTACTCCAAAACTTCTATGCTGAATTCGATCATGCCTTCCGGAAGGCGCCCACCTTTCAGATACGAATCTCCTCCCAATCCCTGCGCTAACAAATTACGGGTATCAAAATAAGGCATCAGATCATCCACCGTCAGCTTATAGGGCACATTGGGTTCGAGCGTTATCGGGGAAACCGAAGCATAAGGACGGGTCTGTATCGAAAAACCATTACCCTTTATGCTCAGGCGCAGGCGAACCGGCATCGACGGATACTGAACGTCACGATTCAGCAACGTCACGATCAGCCGCTCTTTACTACCCGATACATAGTCGCTCAGGTAGAGGCTATAAGGCGCAACAACGTTCACATTCGCCTGAACCGGATAAATATGCCCCTGACCGTAAACGGCAAAAAACAAAAACAGAGTACTACAAAATAACAGGATTTTTTTCATAAGTATGCCACCCTAATTAATCGGTATATTTTATACATTTCAACAATCTTTATCCGAAACAGATCACACAAACACAGCGTAAAACACGGTTAAACAAATCCGTATACTCATTCGACAGCCACTTTCACAGCTTCCCGTTCGGGACCGAAGATGAGATGAAGGATATAGATTCCCGGCGGGAGAGATTCATTAAAACTGAGCTCGTAACTTTCATCTCCCCGGCATTTCGATTCACGGAGCAGGACACCGGTCAGCGCATAAAGCCGCAACAAACCGTCCGATTTCCGGTTCAGCTTGACCCGGACCCGGAAATGCCCGTTGCTGGGATTCGGCCACACCAACACATCACGGATCACACGTTCGGGCCCCCGGGTAACAGGCTGACCTGAGCCTTCCGTAACGACCGACACATTTTTATAAAGAAGTTCTTCACACTTTCCCTCTACAGAACGGAGTCCAATCGTATATTCCCCGGGCCGGTCAAAAATCAGTTCGGCCATATCCCGGTCATCACTGACAATTGTTATTGTTCCGGTCTCCGGAAAAATCCATTCGCAATATTCCGGCATTGGCAGACACGTATTGACCACTTTCAGGATATCTTCCGCCTCAATCTCCGAAGCCATCGCAAAATTGGCGTCAATTTCGGCATCACTTTTACCGATTGTAACTTCTCCGTTTCCCCGGCAGCCTTTTTTCGTCACGACCTCCAACCGATACGTACCCGCTTCGGTCACCCGGATAACAGGCTGTAAACTAAATACCTCGTTATCTTTCAGCCACTTGTACCCCGTAATACGTTCCACATTCAAAGGCCTTAATTCCACTTCCTGTTCCCGGCATAAAGTACGCTCGGGTCCTAAACTGACATTAACCTGTTCCGGTTCAAACAGTTCAAACACACCTTGCCACAAACACCCGTTGGCATCGGCCACATCCACCGGATAGCTGCCGGCCGGCAAATCCTCCCGCTTCATCCTGCTATTCCCATCGGCCCAGGTGATTCTGTATTTTCCCGTTCCGCCCGATATTTGCAATACGACACTCCCTTTACCACCGTTACAAACAGGATCGGTGACTTTACTGCTGACCTCTAAAGCATCCGGAGAAACAACCGTACCCATTGCCTCGGTACGGCATCCGTGGGCATCCTTGACAGCCACCAGATAACGGCCTTCGGAAAGGCTATCGATCTCTCCCGTCCTTGCCCCGTTCGTCCAGATATATTCATACGGCAAAGTCCCGCCATTCACTACGGCCCCGGCCTTCCCATCGGTATCTCCTTTACAAAGCAAGGCCGAAACGGTCACGGCGGCCTGCAGAAGTTCCGGCTGAACGAGGCGGTATACCTCCGACCAGGCTGTAATCCCGTTGCCGTCCGTCACTTTCACCTTATACTCTCCGGCAGGAAGCTGCTCACAATTTATACCCGAAACCATAAAATCAGCATGACGCCCGGACAAACGATACCAATCATACCGGTAGTTACCGACACCACCACAGGCGGTAGCCCGCAATATACCATCCGGCACCCCGTAACAGGAAATAATCCGGACACAGGAAACAGTTACTTCGAGTAAAGACGGCTCAGTAACGGTAGCTGAAATACTCTTATTACACTGGTGGCTATCGGTTACCGTTACCGTATAATTACCGGCAGGAATACCTTCCAATGTATCCCGGTCGTTTTCCCAACCGTGCCATTCATAACGATAGGGTTGTGTACCACCGACGGGTGTTACCCAAATCATCCCGTCATCCCGCTGCCATCCGAGCGGCTGTCTGTAATCCATACTGAGCAGCAATTCATCCGGAGAATTAATTTTCACTTTTTTAGTAACGAAACATCCCCGTTTATCTGTTAGTTTTACTTCATAACGCCCCTCTTCCAGGTGCTCGATCCGGGTATCCGCCGAGCCATCGAACCAATCTAAGCGATAAGGCGCTTCACCCCCTAAGGGGATGGCCTGAATCCAACCTTTCCGATCGTATTTACAAGGTAAATGACCTATTTCAAATTCCAGACGCAAGGAATCGGGCGAATAAATCGTATAATCAGCCGACCATCCCAGATTTCCCACGCTATCGAATGCCGCCACACGGTAAGTACCGACACCGACGGATTTCAATAAGGAATCCGTTTCTGTAAACCCTGTCAAAAGATCTTCTTCTACAAAATACCATTCGAAACGGTAAGGTCGTCCGGCACCGCCTTTCACATGGGCAGTCAGCTCTGCATTGGTCTGCCCCGAACAGATGATCACTCCGCTCTCTTCCAATTCTATGGTTATCGGATTATACATCCGGACAGAATCGACAACCTGACAGCCATGAGCATCCGTTACGACAACATGAAGCGGATCTGCCATTGCCGACAAACCGGTCAGCGGATTAGCGACTGAATGATTGTAATCCCAGGCATAACGATAAGGCTTTGTACCACCTTCCGGGCTGACCGCTACCATTCCATCGTCACCGCCATATACGGAGGGAAAATCTACCTTATGCCTCACGATCAGGCTGTCCGGCTCCGTCAGGGTATCGGTTGCCGAAACGACACATCCGCGCCGGTCGGTAACCACTGCTTTATAAACGCCGTCTTCAAGACCGGCCCGCAAAGCAGCATCCTCCCGGTCAATATCTTCCCAGTAATAGCGGTAAGGGGTAGTACCTCCATCCGCCAAAGCCTCCGTCCACCCATTGGCATCATGCTTACAAAGCGGGAAATGATGACGGAATTGTAATTGCAAAGAATCCGGATGACGGAAAACAAATACATCCGATACCGCCAGGCTATCGCTACGATCCCGGACACTCACCCGATATTCTCCATCCGCAACCCCGTATAAGATACTATCGTTTGCTCCGGTTTTCCTGAAATGACCTTCACGGTCTTTTTTAAACCATTCGAAATCATGAGGGGCACCCACACCTCCGGCAAACACCGCAGCCAGACGACCATCCAAACGGCCGTAACAACTGATCGAATCACGTACCTGAATTTCCACGATAAGCGGATTGTACATCCGGGGCGTATCGCTCACAGTACAACCGTGAGCATCGGTTACCGTAACTTCATAAGGCGTATCACTGGCAGCCAATCCCGCCAGTGGATTATCCGTTGAATGATTATATGTCCATTCATACCGGTACGGTTCGGTTCCGCCTTTCGGAAATAAGCGGATCGTTCCGTCCGTCCCGCTAAAAACAGACGGAAACCGGACTTCGTGGGTGACCAGAAGACTATCCGGCTCTGTCAGGGAGTCCCGTCCGGTGAGCTGACAGCCGTGTGAATCGGTAACTGTTACCTTATAAAAACCACAGGCCAGATTACTGCGGTTAAAAGCATCAAAATCCGTCTTATCTTCCCACAGGTAATGATAAGGTTCGGTTCCACCTTCAACCAAAGCATTTATCCAGCCATTCCGGTCGTCTTTACACAACGGATCAAGATGCCCGAATTTCAATCGGAGCGAGTCGGGTTGCCTGAATATAAATTCCTGCGAAACGGCTTGATTATGTTCGGAGTCCCGAACTTCCACCCGATAAATCCCATCTCCCAAAGGTTCTGAAACAGACTCTTCTCCGGCTATTTCCCGGAATCCGTCATTTTCCCTTTTATACCATTTATAAAAATAAATGCTGCTGACACCGCCTTCGGCCAGGGCTTCCAAACGCCCGTCTGTCCGGCCGTAACAAGACACCGGTTGTTTTTCCCGAATGCCGACCATAAGCGGATACAATATCCGGGGATTGAGTTCTATTTCACACTGATGAGCATCTTTCACCACCACCCGGTAAGGCACACTATCGGCAGGCAAGTCTGTCAAAGGATTGGAAACGGAATTCCGGTAATCCCAGAAATACCGGTATGAACCGTCCGTATAGGGAGTTCCGCCCGCCGGGAAAACAGTTATTTTTCCATCAGAAACCGTCGGGCCGGAAGGGATATCCACCGTAAATACAGCCGTTAAGAAATCAGGTTCTGTGAGCACCCTATCCGTCGTTACCGAATTATTTTCACTATCGGTAACTTTAACCCGATAGGTTCCAGCCTCTAGCGGGGCTGAAATTTTTCCGTTCCCTTCTATTTCCTGAAAACCACCGTTCCCGGATTTAAACCACTGATAGCGGTAGTAGCGGCTGACACCGCCTTCCGGCATTGCTTCCAATAAGCCGTCACGATCTCCCTTACAGGAAATCACTTTTTTCACAACAAGCTTTACTCCCAATGGATAAATTACACGCGGTTCCAGTTCTATCCGGCAATCATGGGCATCCTTTACCACCACCCGGTAAGGCACACTATCCGCAGGAATGCCCGTCAAAGGGTTGGAAACGGCATTCCGGTAATCCCAACGGTAATAATAGCCCGGTGTACCTCCCGAAGGAGAAACAGCAATGCGACCATCCGAGCCGGCAGCAGAAGAGGGTAACGTAATCTGAGCCGTAGCCTGTAATAAGGGGGGCTCTGTAATCGTAATTTCTGCCGTAGCAGTGTTATTTTCAGAATCCGTTACCTTTACCTGATATCTTCCGCTACCAACACCCTGTGATACTTTCCCATTCCCCGAAATAAGAGAAAAAGCACCGTTTGACCACTGATACCACTGATAACGGTAATACCGGCTGACACCGCCTTCCGGCATCGCTTCCAATAAACCGTCCCTATCTCCCTTGCAGGAAATCACTTTTTTCACGACAAGCCTGACTCCCAAAGGATAAATTACACGCGGATTCAACTCTGTCCGGCAATCATGGGCATCTTTTACCACCACCCGGTAAGGCACACTATCCGCAGGAATACCCGTCAAAGGATTGGAAACAGCATTCCGGTAATCCCAACGGTAATGATATCCCGGTGTCCCCCCTGAAGGAGAGACCGTAATTTTTCCGTCCGAAGCATTAGCCGACGCAGGCAAAACCACCTGGGCGGTTGCAGTCAGACGAGCAGGCTGCCCGATTGTAACATTGTTTTCTGCGCGGCAATCCTTACGGTCTTTGACTTTTACCACATAGTTCTGTGCTTCTCCATAGATAACGGAACTTGTGCCCGGATTACCCGGCCATGTGTATGTATAGCCCCCGTTCCCTCCGGTAACGACAGCCTCTATTCTCCCATCGCTACCGCCATAACAAGCCGGTTCGGCCGTTTTAAAAGCAATCCGGACCGGATCGGGTTGTGTCAGGGTATAATTTGCAGAAACTGCTTTAATATCATTTCTATCGAAAACAAAGGCCCGGTAAACACCCGCATCCAAACCGGACACTTCAGCTGTCGTATAGCGTAATTTAGCCCATGAACCACCGACCGATTTATACCATTCATAACGGTATCCCCCGACTCCTCCCGTGGCTGTCGCCCTCAGTACTCCGTCTAAAAGGCCGTAACAACTGATATCTCCGGTTTTACCGATAGAAACCGACAAAAGATCGGGTTGGCGAAGCTCTATATCTACAGTACTCTGGCATCCGGCCAGATTTACTGCCGTAACCGGACTGACTTTATTGTAATTGGCATCTTTAACTGTAATTTTATACCTGCCGTCACCTAAACCGGTCAGTTTACTGCCACTTCCGGACACAGGCTGACCGTTTTTTTGCCAGGAATAAGTAAAACCGCCCGTACCTCCCCTGGCAATGACCTCGATAGCTCCATCCGTCAATCCGTATCCCCGGGGATCGGTTTTGGATAATTCCTGAAGACTTACGCCCGTTGCCGGTTGTGCTATATTTACCTTCCAGGCAGCATCCGTCATCCGGCAATCATTGGCATCCCTCAATTCTACGGTATAATTGGCAGCAGCAAGCCCGGGAACAACAGAAACAGCATCCCGTGTCACAGGATAGGATGCCGCAGTCGTATACCACGCCCTGATATCTCCCGTCCCACCCGTCGGTGTAAAAGTTATCGTTCCATCGCTTCCGCCTTTACAATGAACATCCGTCTTATTTAAACCGGATAATGATAATTTCGGAGGATCGGAAACGGTGAACTGCGCTTTATGTCTGTATTCATCACCAATATAACTCGGTATTGTCGAATTCAGAATATAACCGTTGGTATATTTCACTTCGTACCGACCGGCACTCAATCCCGTAAAAATCACGAAATTTTCCTCATTCCTCAGAGTAATAGACGGCTTATATCCCAAAGGATCATCCAGATTAGTCAACGTCAATTGTTCCGCCTCATCGGGAAATAATTTCCGATAAAAAGGAATTTTTACCTGACCGTCTTTTCCTCCGGCACATTTCGGTGGGGTTACCTGAATTGAATAAGCACTTATTGTCGGAGCCTCTATTTTCAAATCTAAAACAAGCGTACCGGCATATTTGGAATTATCTTTTTCATTACCGGTAAGACAGGGATTACCTGCCCTGACCGTCATCTTTCTTTTCTGTTTCACATTATCAAGAAAATCAGACGTACTGTTTCCACCTACCCTATAATAATTGACATCAACCTCCACGCTAGCTCCCAATCTGTCCCATTTATTTTCAGTCAATTGATAACTATAATACCAATCCCACCGATACAAAAAGTCATCTGAAAAATCCGTTTTTATACGCACATAATTTTCATTCGTTAAAGTATGATCAGCAGGATAAGAAGACAAAACCGGATTTACAGGAACTCTTTTTATAATCAATTTAGCGTTATACCCAAATAAAACAGGTGTTTGTTTTTGGAAATCGTCGGGAGCAACGGTTTCCGAACAGCCCCCGAATAATGCCCAGTTATCCATACTAACTGTCAACGTTCCTTCCCGCTTATCGTCAGCAGATCTGTTACGGGATACCGTTTTAAAGTTAATCAGCTTTTTTCCATTCGTTACAAGTCTGTAATTTAACTTCCGGGGAACCGTCGTTGAAGTACTATTCAAATTTACATTACCTTGAAAAACCCACATGGATTCACCCTCAAATTGTACATATAAAGAAAATTTATTGTCCTTATGATAGGACATAGGCTTAGGTGCCAATATTTCAAAATCAAACCAAATCTCATAATTCAGGCTATTTGCAGCCAAAGGTGTTGCCGATTGCGTATTCGCTTCTACGGGATTTTTCAAATCGGGACTATTCTCCGTAATTATTTCATCCGTCAGACAGACAGCAAGGCTATCCGAAGATTGGGCATACAACCTGCCGATATTTACCTGAAATACGATTATAAACCATATTCCCAAACTTATCCAGGAATAAACGAACTTTTTCATAATCCTTTAATTATTATTTCACGAATCCGGGAATTTCCTCCGTTTTCAAATAATGCACGTATCATATAACGATACTGCATACTTACTGCAACATCCTCATCCAACAATTCCCGCTGCCATCCGGCTACAACCTTCCATAGCGTATAAGGTGCATCCCCTTCGCTTTTGTATATTTCATAATTCTTTACTTCTTTCAAATCCGATTTCCACACCAGTTTTATCAGTAAATTTTTTTTGTCAACAACGGCATCCAAACGGGTAATACCTTCTTTTTTCTTCAGAGCTCCCGGGACAACCAGGTTCAGGGCCGGCGTCGGCAGGGACACCAAACCGCTCTTATCGACGGCAAAAATCGTATAGGCATATTTTTTACCGGGCTGTACCGACGTATCCCTATACCTGTCAGTCTGGTTTCCAGGCAGTATAATCACCCATCGGGCAGTATCCCCCGTTTCTTTTTCCTTACGGTACAACCGGTGTTCCCTTACATCTTCCGACGGACTGCAAATCCATTTGAGTTCGACACCTTCTGTTCCGATATGATAATCTGAAAAAACGGGAGATACCGGAGGTATAAAATCCGGTTTAACCAAATCCAGTCTTTCCGAAAAATCAGACTGGTTATAACGCTGATCAACAGCAACCAGATAATAATAAACCACAGGATTCAGGTTCCAGTTATCCACGGTATCTATATAGCAGGTATCCGTTACCGGATATTTTACGACCGGAACAGCTTCCTCCGTTCCGGTAAATGCCCGGTAGACCAAATAACCCAATAAATCGGATTCAGTATTTGGATTCCAGGACAACTTTACTATTCCCAGGCTATCTATTTTCCCCTGCAACCCTAAAGGGACAGCAGGCGGAACAGTATCCAGGGGCTGAATTAATACAGGATAGGAAGAACGGGATTCTCCTTCCAGTGCCACAGCTTTGATCACGAAATAACTGCCGGAATTGAGTTTATCGTATTTTAATGACCGCTGCGACGGGGAAATATCATCCGCCACCGTTCGATAAATACCATTGGCCTTGTCCGACATTCTCAACTGAAATCCTTCTATAAAACTTTCTCCCTCATTTTCAAACTGCCATTCCATTTCCAATTCACCCTTATCGTTCACTATGGATTTGCGGATAACAGGGACATAAGGCAGCATATTCACCCCTTTTCCCGATAAAGTATCGGACACCGGACCAAGCTCTCCGAATGTGGAAATTCCCCTGATCCGGTAATAAAATGTAGTATGGTTATCTGAAAGCGAGTCTACATAAAACAAACGCTGATCCCCTTCTTTTTGTCTTTCATCTATACTCGATACCGGCCGGCCTTCAATTCTGGTAAATTTTTTTCCGTCGACAGACTTTTCAATATAATAAGAGTTATATACATCAGCCAGGTTTGAATAATTCCAAGCCAGCATGACACATTTGTTATTCCACACGGCTGCCAATTCCTGAGGACGCGGGAGAGGCCGGTATTCATCCAATCCGGTAAAGGCCGACCCCAGGCGGATTTGACAACTATCCTCATAGGTTGCCGGAACAATACGGTACAGATAACGTTCACCTTTTTTCACATCAGTATCTTTATATCCCCACCCCGCCAGGCAAGCTATATCAAAGTTCTGATCCGCGGCATACAACGAGAATGTAAATCGCTGGTCGAGTTCCTGGGCCATATTAATCATACGGGCAAATCCCTGTGAATCCTCACCGGTCAACTGAAAGTCTTCCCCATAAAGTGCCTGAGCTATAATCCCCGCATTATCGTCCCTTTCAACATAGGGAATCCATTCCTGCAAGGGCAAAGCTTTCAATACTTCTACCAATACCTTTTTCTCCGGAACAACCAGCACCTCCTTTCCCCTGCTTACCGTATATCTCTCGATACGGAAACCGGACCGGTTGGTTTTTTTCCAGGCATACGGCGTATCGGCCCCCCAACGCAATAAGACGGCATCCTGCTGTACACTATAGCGTACCCTGATACTGGCCGAATCCTGTGCCACCGCACACATATCCGCTCCTATAAGCAATAATAACCCGATAATTATATTTTTCATTTTTTAAAATGTATATTCATATTCAAACAACCGGCTGCTTCCGGCCTGTCCGTCAGGCTGGATAAATCTGAAATTAACCCGGTATTTCCCGGACTCAAACGGCGGTATATTGTTATTGATAAAATCTGCGTATTTCAACAGTTCCGGTTTACCTATATACCTGTTTACCAACTGATCCCGCAGATCATAATAATCCCTGTTGTAAGCACGGAAAAGATTATAAGTATAAGGGAAATACTCACGCAGGCGGTGGTGAGCGGGATCACTTTCCAATAATGTAAGATAAACTGAATTCACCGGTATGGCTCCGGCAGGCGGAACTCCCCATTTTTCCGTATCTCTGTACCTGATGCGAATACTACCGGCCAGTGGATAATTTTTATATACCAACGGGTAAATCCATTGCTTATAAAAAGCATCGTCGAGTGTAGCCCAGGGTTTTACCAAAGGTTTGTTGCCGCTATATGCCGTACCGACAAGATCAACGGCATCAAAAGGCTCACTGTCATTCAGAATATATTCCAGATACACATAACCGGCCTCCGCATAAAACGAATGCATCCTTTTGTTTATACCTGCAATTTTTTCCCGTAAAGTAGCGTAACGACTTGTCCCGAAGGCATATTCCAGGATTATTTTTCCGTTCGCGGTCTGGGTCACCGCATTCGCTTTTGCACTTCTTATCGTGACATCATCATCACCCGAACCACCGATCGTCAACCGTTCCTCCCGGATATCAGCCGTTCCCCCCGTTCCTTTTTTCGGCAGGGTAACA
This sequence comes from Culturomica massiliensis, assembly GCF_900091655.1. Classification (NCBI taxonomy): domain Bacteria; kingdom Pseudomonadati; phylum Bacteroidota; class Bacteroidia; order Bacteroidales; family Odoribacteraceae; genus Culturomica; species Culturomica massiliensis. Next base: position 3,904,004 of record NZ_LT594621.1, on the reverse strand, counting down.
ATACCGAGAGAATAAGTACTTGCCTTAGAAAGTCCCGGCATCTGATAAACCAGACAGTTTATGCCGGCATCGTAACGGAAAGAAGTATTTATGCTCTGTCCGTTCTCATCAGTAATGTGAATTTCATGTTTGAAATCAGCAGAGAACAAATAAGGTTGTCCCCTCTTGAGTTGAACATACCCCCGGGTGCCTTCACCGGACAAATAATACCTTTGATCTATCACCGGATAACAATATTCAATATTCTGTAACGGTATATTATCAGGTGCAGTACCCGTCGTAAAGCCGATTTCCATTTTTTCCCGTGCCTTCTGCCCTCCTGTGTACACCACCTCCCAACGATTATTCCGGTATTCTTCAAATCCGACTTCGACGTTCACCTTCAACAACTTCTGCGGAGGTAATATATCATGCGAATAAAAGGTCACCAGATTACGCGACGTATTCCATTCCAATTTACCCGGTATTTCCTTACCTTCCTCGGAAACGATAAATTTATCCAGTATGAATCTGTAATTTTTAATCTCACCGTTATTATCTTCCATTAAAAAAGACTTATTCATCGGCATATTGAAGGCAACCTGCGGAGCAGCAAAAACATCCACATCCGTTTCTTCTGCAACCGGCTTTATATCATTGATGATAGGTACACCGATAGGACTGCCTCCCGGCAAGACAAGCTCACACTCTTCTCCCAATTTGATCTTAAGGCGCATATTTCCGCGGATCAAACCGCCTAATATATCGATCTTCATCCCCAGATACCCTACGAACCAGGTCGGATTGGGCAGCTTAGCCTGAAATAAGGTCGCTGCTCCGGCCTTAATGATGGGTATTTTTTTCCTGATAAACAAAAGCTTCAAACTGACACCGGCTTCTCCCTGCAAGTAAGCATACGCCTGTCCGTTTGCATACCACCCATCGATTCCCACCGGACCACGCCGCCCATTACACTCAGCCTGTCCGTAATCCTTCAACATAATATCAAAACCGAGTCCCGCCTGGAAATTCGCATATAAAATCAGAAAAGTAATATCCCCGGTTGCCACACTGACATCCGCGCCGAAAGCAAAACCGCCGCCTGCCTCCAATGCATTCATATCCCGCATATAATCGAGTTGTCTCAACTCGACACCCAAAATATCGGCCACCTGCTGAGGCGGTGGCGGTGAACCTTCCAAATGAGAACCGGTCATAAAATAAGCGCCCGATTTTATTTTTATCAGATTCAGCAAATTCATTTCTATACCTAACCGGTTGGAAGGAGTTCCCATATGAAAATACCAATTTCCTTTTTCTATATGCAACACTGAATGTCCGGCATTATTATTTTGCCCCCGCCCCTTTATCAAACCGGCCAATACATTGACATACAAATCAAAAGTTGCATGTAAACATTTCTGATTAAAGTCGTATTGAATCCCCATGGCAGCCAGGAACCCGCTTTTTCCCAAACTCTCCTTATCCGAATATATATCCAATGCGGCATCGGCCGGTTGATATAATTTATATTTCTGTAATTTATTCAAGCCGGAACTAATCCCCGGATGTGATGCCAAATAATTGTTTTCAACCGCTGCCAGCGCTGTCAATTTATTTTTTACCGCACTTTGAATATTATCCATACCGGGGATTTTTCCCAGAACTTTCACTTGTCCGAAAAAACCGATATAAGCCAATCCTCCCTTATCGTTAAAAGCTATTTCAAAGTCGGCTTCCCCGCTGACCACATCCGGATTTCCGATATTAAACATAACGGCAGCTTTAAACCCGAATCCACGCTTTTCATCCGGAACATACACCGTGCCTGTAGGCAATGCCGATTCCCCCATTCCCCGTTGTGCCATTTTATAATAAGCCCCGCCGCCGATCCCGCTCAAATTGAATGCAGGAGGAAAAACCGTAATGCCGCTCTTCCCGAACATCACACTCCCGTCCACCAGCCAATAGCGGAAATCTTTTTTACCAAACATAGCCCGGGCCTTCATCCCGACACCTTCCAGGCAAGTCAGCTCCAAATCCATATTTCCGGCAAATCCATCCCCATATAGCGGATCATTATTCAACAGAGTCAGGCTTCCCCTGACGGCAAATACTCCGGCAAAAGAGGTATTAACCTGTATCGCCGATATATTCAGATGATCATATTCCCAACTCTGTAAACCGCGGTCCTGTTTCATCTTACCTACAATTCCCAGGCGGGTATCCCCGGCAATGGAAAAAGGAGAAGCTCCTAAAGCCAGTTTTGCATCAAATCCTAATTCTGCTGTTAAGCCAGCCGTTTTTAATTCTATCCTGCCTACCGATAAAGGAAATCCTTTTACAGAAAAATCACCGTCATATCCCAGATATTGCACCATAAAATAGGGGGATTCGGTTTTCAAATGCATTTGTTGAAATTTAATACCTTTCAACTCGGCCACTGTCACATCCCCCTCTCCTCCCTGCATCCCTGCTTTTATCATGAGAGAACCGCTCAACATCGCCTCCGGACGGAAACGTCCGTCTTTTACTTTCATCTCCACATACGAATTCGGTAACAACTCCGCCTCAGCAGCCCATATACTGAATTTCATCGTTTCAGACTTCGATATCCGAAGCATATATTCGTTATCCGGTGAAATATAAGCATCGTAATTCAAAGGGGACTTTTCAGCCACAGGTAAACCGATCTGTCCTCCAAACCCGGCACCATTCAAATGATTTGCGATCAATTCTATTGAAAATCTTTCCACAGAAAAAGGCCATCCCCCTGCAGTCCCGTTATCAAAAGCCAAAACGTTCTGTGCCTCAAAAATCCCCGATATCCCATTATTATCGAAAAGCATGTGGTGGGAAATAAAACTCACTCTTTTACTTGTATCCCGACGGGAAGTAAATTGCCGGGGTAATGTTATACTCAATTCATTGATATAAACCCCCTTCCACAAATTTTCATTACCGGGAATCATATATTGTTCCTGATACCCGTAAGGATAACTGATATTATCGGCATTCCGGGTATCACTAAAATCAAAGATTGCATCCCGGGCCTGAAACATAAACCCATTCAAACCGATGATCTCGAACCGGGGCAATGATAAAGATACGACCATATCATTCCAATCCTGAACAATCGTAGAAAAAGAAGCCATTACTTTCGAATCCAATGCATTGCAATTACCATTTTCATCTACTTTACGGACTAATTTATCTGAAAGAATTAAATCTGCAGTAAGGCCAAGTTCTTTAAACCCCTGGCAATCGATAGACATATAAGTTTGTTGATCCCCTATACCGGACAAAAGATTAAACCCGCCTTTCAGCACCAGAGAAGCAGCTCCGTTATTAATCGGGATGGTAATATCCCCAAGCAATACCAACCGGGCATCCCCGACAATATCCCCTTCGTTCGATAATTTGATCCCCTGAGCACCGAAAAACAGTATCTTATCGCCTTCTTCACCTTGCGGAATAATTGCTCTTCCCCATATAGCCAGCTCTGCGTACTCCTGAAAAAACTGGATACTACTGATAGCCAAAGCGTAGTTGACATTACTGACCGTTCTTTTCATTCCAACCGGAAACACATTCATGTCTGCCAGAGAAAGACTTTCCACAAAATTATCCATCTGATCGAGCCGGGCAAATACCTCCACAGCCTGCTTACGTATCCCGTCCATATCTTCTTTTGCAGCATATACCTGAGTACTACTCCAATAAAGAATCAAACAGCATAAAAAAAAGAACCTGCAAAAACTGCCTTTATTTTTCATAATCGGTCGGTTTTAAAAACTATATGCATAATTAAGTGTAGTCGTAAAATCCGATGCTACCGGCTTCACCGGGACATCCCGGTTCTGGTATACCACAGATATATTAGCCGTATGATGTTTAAAAAAACGCATAACGACATTTCCCCTTGCGTTGAATACACTCCCTGTCCGTATCCCGCTATTGGAAGAAACATTATAAGAAGACGACACCCCTACCGTCATCTTATTCTTTAAAAATTTAGAGGAGGCTCCCAGATTAGGCCCCCACGTAATCATTTCCATACCGGCCATTTTATTGTATGTCAAATTTCCGGATGCCGTCAACTGTATGGCTGACGGAACAAATAGCAAAGCATAAGAAGCCGCCAGATTATAAAACCGGGATGCACTCCCCGGTGCAATAATCCCTCCCCGCTTGTCTGCTGCCTCCTGAAAACTCAGATTAAAATTCAGATTATGGCTTCTGACTTCCTCCACAGCCCAATTATATCCGATATTAACATTCACATTTTGGGACAACTGCGTAAAATCAAGGGTATCCTGATTTTCATATTTATTGGTTGCATTGATATAATCAAACTGTGATCTGATATTGGTATAACTCTGAAAACTGGAATACGATACGGAGCAATTCAATTTATCCGTCGGCACGATATTCAGATTTGCCGCTATTACCCAACGGTTTGTTTGTTCTGTCTTATTGCGGTTCAGATTATCATGCTGCATCCCAACATTCATCGAAAAATTGATTTTATCTTTCCAAAATGGCCGGGCATAATTAAAAGTAAAATTTTCAAAATCATTCGTAAAATAATACCCTCCCAAAGTCCGGTAATCCGGATCTATACGTTCGTATCCCAAACCGATGGAATTCTTTTTAAGCAAATAATTTACACCGGCTTTCAGAGCATGATATTGAACGGTCGACGTGTTACGGGTAAGTAGCCAGATTCCCAAATCTGTTTTAACGGAAGGCAAACGGATATCCCGGGTAAGACTACTGAAACCATACTCTACATTTACCGTCAGGTTATCCAATAATTTGAGGGTTACTTCACCGCTGAGGGCCAGGTTGCTTTGAGGATATATCTGCAAACTGTCCGGCTTCCATTTTAAAGATTCCGGATCATCGTGAGCATGTAACACACTGATTCCCAATAAATATTTTTCTTTCTCATAATTCAGTTTCACACCATAACCCATTCTTTTATAAGCTACAATTCCTCCAAAATTCAATGAATCATATTCGGTCTTTTTCAATAAACGCCCAAACATAAACTGAGCTTTTAACGGAAAGTTTTCCGGTTTCAATTCCAAACCGGCACCGGTAAATTGATGCCCGCTCAGTGTATAGGGAGAGAAACTCATCGATACATCTCCGATATGGGCTGTAACCCATTTATAAGACGGATGTATACTCAAACGATTCGGTAAAGTAGGATAATTATATCCATTTCCCAGATTATTGAAATTACAGGAAAAAGGAAGATTTACCTGATCGTAAATACTGATATTGACATTCCCGGAAATGACCCACATAAAAGGCTGACGACTGGAATTATCACCCGTGTAAAACACTCCGTTAGCTGCCAATCCTCCGTTAATCCGAAACAGATTTTTTTTACTGAATTGTTCTTTCAGATTATCCAAACGTACTTGTTGGGCACATACCGGTAAAGTGCTGGACATCGATACACCGAATAAGCAATAAATAAATAATTGTTTCAAGCCACGCACTTTATCCATATAAACGATATCAATTTCCGGTTCTTTCTTTCTGTATTTTCACATCTGCAAGAATATATGAATTACTTCCTGCCTGTACGAATTGCTTTATCTTAATAACTCCTTTGCGGTAATCACCGGTTTCAAACAACACCAAATGCGGAACATCATTTCCTGTAAAATAAGAGTTAAGATCTTTATCACAGTTTTCCCTAATCAGAAGCCGTTTTAACAACTCATCATTTTCCATAACATCAAACTGACCGGCTGTAAGCGCATCCGGGTTATTGATAAACCAGGAATGAGCGGCACCGGGTATATCCGGCAAGGCTTTTAATCCGACCAAATCAGGCGAGAGAAAACAACATTGGTCGAAATCGGCCAACCCCCAAAACACAAAATCAATCGTCGGTCCGGTCTCCGGAGTCAATTCTTTCATTTTCAAAACAGACCTTGTTTCCGAAGAAAAATATCCACCCACCGTATTCAACGCTGTCGTAATTCCGAATTTCAGATCCTGTATTATATACAAATTCGAATTTTCCAACACCTTTATCTCTTTGCCGACACTTTTCGTTTCTTTTCCATTCGCTGCTTTAAGCTCAACACGATATTCCCCCGGTTTGTCGAAATAAATCCGGGTATCGGCCAGGGTATCATTTTCTATTCTTCCCCCTTCCGCCTTCCATAGATATGATAAAACACCGGTACAACGAGCCGCCAATTCAATAACCAACGGAGCTTCCATATCATAATCATCTTTCCCCGGCCACCACTCGAAATCCACTGCCAAAGCAGGAAGTACCCGAATCGTATCGGTAAACTCCGCCCTCTCTCTTGTATTGAACACTTGTAAATGAACCGGATGCAATCCAGGCTCCGTAAAAACAATAACCGGAGGATTTTTTCCTTCGTAAGTTTCAGGTTGCCCGCCGATAAACTCCCAACGATACCGGGTGCCACCGTAACTGCAATTTATCAGTGTAACTTCCACCGGTGAGAAATTGTTTATAGCCACCGTATAAGTGAAACCAGCCCCAATAGCAGAATCGAGACTTACGGTCAATTCTTTTACTTTACGTTCAGTGGTGTTCCAGGCTTCCAGACGGATGGTATATGTTCCCGGTTCCTTATAAACAACTTCTTCCGGATTTACTTTATTGGATTTCAAAGGATCACCACCTTCGAATGTCCATTCATATAAATCCGCACCTGTCGATTTATTCATCAAATGAACAGTTACAGGTACAGAATAATCATTACCGGTAATCTCTACATCGAAATCCGCATTGATTCTCACAGGTGTTTCCTGATAACAGGCATATAAAAGCAGCCATATAACTGCCTTAAAAAGGTTCCTCCCCAATTTATTCATCAACTATCATTACAAAGATTAACACACTCCTGCGCCACGCCGACAAGTTTATCAGAATTTACAGTCACGCTTCTCCGGCCACACCCGGAGACACCACTCCCCTACAAACACGTCATTAAACCTTCTGTAAAAACACGACACAAACAATCAACATTCCGAGTCAAAAATACATTAATATATTTTAACATCAAAATTGTTTTCATATTATTTAAACTTACTATAAGTTTACAGCTGCTTTATTATATTCCAATAATTAAAATTCACAACAGAAATACCATTAAAATATACATAATATTGAAACAAAACAATGATGATCAGACATTTGAATCAGAACTGTTATTCAAACATGAAATAATACTTTTAAACGACCTTATTTTGAGATAAAGGGATCGAAGGTTCATAGAAATTGTAAATTTTAGATTGCAAATTGTAAATTATTGGGCAAATTGATTCGTCATCAGATTTTTTTAATCTAAAATCGCCAATTTAAAATCTGCAATTAAAACGTTCGTTTTAGGCAGTACGTCTCTTCTGCTGAATAATTTCACTCCCCAATGTATCGATCCCGGAATACATATCAACAATACAGCAACAATTAAAATCAAGCAGAATCCGCACAGTATATGTATTTCACAAAACGATAATGTCAGCAAAAACCGGGATAGACAGTCGCCGAGCCGGATAGGGGGTGTATAACGGAATTATATAAAACAAAAAAAGCAGTCACAACTTTCGTTGCAACTGCTTTTAAAATTGGTAGCGAGAGGCGGGCTTGAACCGCCGACCTCATGATTATGAATCATGCGCTCTAACCAGCTGAGCTACCTCGCCATAAAAAGAGTCTCATTTCTGAGACTCTTTCTTTCAAAATTCGGCACCTACCTACTCTCCCACCCTAAGGGCAGTACCATCGGCGTGAAAGGGCTTAACTTCTCTGTTCGGTATGGGAAGAGGTGGATCCCCTTTGCTATAGGCACCTTTTAATGTCTTTATCAGTTCAATATGTTAATCCCTGAAAAGGAATTTGACAAACATCGGGAAATCTACAAAAATATCATCCACATTATAAAGCTTTCAGGTTATTAGTATTGCTCAGCTCTGCCGTCACCGGCCATACACCTGCAACCTATCTACGTTATCGTCTATAACGACCTTTAAAGGATATTTCATCTTGAAGACGGCTTCGCGCTTAGATGCTTTCAGCGCTTATCACGGCCATACTTAGATACTCAGCAGTGCAACTGGCGTCACAACTGATACACCAGAGGTATGTCCAACACGGTCCTCTCGTACTAGTGTCAGGATCTCCTCAAATATCCTACGCCCACAACAGATAGGGACCGAACTGTCTCACGACGTTCTGAACCCAGCTCGCGTGCCACTTTAATCGGCGAACAGCCGAACCCTTGGGACCTTCTCCAGCCCCAGGATGTGACGAGCCGACATCGAGGTGCCAAACCGCTCCGTCGATATGAGCTCTTGGGAGCGATCAGCCTGTTATCCCCGGAGTACCTTTTATCCTTTGAGCGATGGCCCTTCCATACGGAACCACCGGATCACTATGCTCTTGTTTCCAACCTGATCGACTTGTGGGTCTCACAGTCAAGCACCCTTATGCCATTGCACTCTACTGGCGGTTACCAATCGCCATGAGGGTACCTTGAGAAGCCTCCGTTACGCTTTTGGAGGCGACCACCCCAGTCAAACTACCCACCATGCAATGTCTCCCTATAAAGGGATTAGACCTCAGATAAGCAAAGGGTCGTATTTCAACGGCGGCTCCACGAACCCTGACGAGCCCGTCTCATAGCCTCCGACCTATCCTACACATCACTTACCCAAAATCAATGCAAAGCTGCAGTAAAGGTTCACGGGGTCTTTCCGTCCCGTTGCGGGTATCCGGCATCTTCACCGGAACTACAATTTCACCGAGATCATGGCTGAGACAGTACCCAGATCGTTACACCATTCGTGCAGGTCGGAACTTACCCGACAAGGAATTTCGCTACCTTAGGACCGTTATAGTTACGGCCGCCGTTTACTGGGGCTTCAATTCAAACCTTCGGATTGCTCCTGAGCTCTCCTCTTAACCTTCCAGCACCGGGCAGGTGTCAGGCCATATACATCATCTTACGATTTAGCATAGCCATGTGTTTTTGGTAAACAGTCGCCTGGGCCATTTATCTGCGGCTGGTATCACTACCAGCGTCCTTTATCCCGAAGTTACAGGACTATTTTGCCTAGTTCCTTAGCCATGAATATCTCGAGCGCCTGAGTATTCTCTACCCGGTCACGTGTGTCCGTTTACAGTACGGGTCATTTATACCTGAAGCTTAGCAGATTTTCTTGGTAGTTAAATTACCTGCATTATCCGCGCTACCGAAGTATTGCGGTACTATCGCCTTTCACCTCTGCCTGCGTACTTGACTACAGGCATCTATGGGTACGGGCTTCAACCTCCTATTCCGTCAGGAGGCAGCAGTGTCATCGCTACGTCTCTGCATCGCAGTATAAATGAGTACAGGAATATTAACCTGTTGGCCATCGTCTATACCTGTCGGCTACGACTTAGGACCCGACTTACCCCCGGATGATTGACATTGCCGGGGAATCCTTGACCTTACGGCGTGCGGGGTTCTCACCCGCATTATCGTTACTTATGCCTACATTTGCTTTTCCGTACGCTCCACAATACCTCACGATACTGCTTCGACGCTGAACGGAATGCTCTCCTACCACTCTACTGTTACGTAGAATCCATAGCTTCGGCTGTATGCTTATGCCCGAGTATTATCCATGCAGGACCGCTCGACTAGTGAGCTGTTACGCACTCTTTAAATGAATGGCTGCTTCCAAGCCAACATCCTAGCTGTCTAAGCAGTCCCACCGCGTTTTAATGTCAACTCAGCATACAATTGGGGGCCTTAGCTGATGGGCTGAGTTCTTCCTCTTTCGTCCACGGACCTTAGCACCCGTGGGCTCACTCCCTGTCTTTAAAGTCTTAGCATTCGGAGTTTGGCCGGATTTGATAGGCGGTGAAGCCCTCGCATCCAATCAGTAGCTCTACCTCTAAGACTAAACAACAGAGGCTGCACCTAAATGCATTTCGGAGAGTACGAGCTATTTCCCAGTTTGATTGGCCTTTCACCCCTACCCACAAGTCATCCGGAAGCTTTTCAACGCTTATCGGTTCGGTCCTCCAGTTTGTGTTACCAAACCTTCAACCTGCTCATGGGTAGATCACTAAGGTTTCGCGTCTACCACCACCAACTTGACGCCCTGTTCAGACTCGCTTTCGCTTCGGCTCACGTACCTAGAAGTACTTAACCTCGCTGGTGATGAGTAACTCGTAGGCTCATTATGCAAAAGGCACGCCGTCACCCCAAAAAGGGCTCCGACCGCTTGTAGGCGCATGGTTTCAGGGACTATTTCACTCCCCTGTTCGGGGTGCTTTTCACCTTTCCTTCACAGTACTGGTTCACTATCGGTCTCTCACTAGTATTTAGCCTTGCCGGATGGGCCCGGCCGATTCAGACAGGATTTCACGTGTCCCGCCTTACTCAGGATATCACTATGCATTATAAACTTACATGTACGGGATTATCACCCTCTCTGATCACATTTTCCAATGTGTTCCATTTCATTTATTTCTGCAATATTGTGATCCTACTCCCCCGCCACTGCCGAAACAATGACGGTTTGGGCTGTTCCCCGGTCGCTCGCCGCTACTGGGGGAATCACTATTGTTTTATTTTCCTACAGGTACTTAGATGTTTCAGTTCCCTGCGTTCGCTTACCTGACGGTATAGTACATCTTCAATGTACTGGGTTGCCCCATTCGGAAACCTCCGGATTTACGGTTATTTGCACCTACCCGGAGCTTATCGCAGCTTATCACGTCCTTCATCGCCTGTGAGAGCCTAGGCATCCACCATACGCCCTTAATTGCTTTTATAATTTATACTTGCTACTCTCGTATATTCAATATCTCTATTGTATACTATTTGTTATAGCTGTTATGGATCATATTTCCATAAATTTCCCAATATGTCAAAGAACTTAAATGAAGGATCAAAGGAATCGAACCTTTTATAACGCTAACCTGCGATCCGGTATATATTTAGTGAAAAATTAGCAAGTGCATGATATAACAAGTCTCCAGAAAGGAGGTGTTCCAGCCACACCTTCCGGTACGGCTACCTTGTTACGACTTAGCCCCAGTTACCAGTATTACCTTAGGCCGATCCTTGCGGTTACGGACTTCAGGTACTCCCGGCTTCCATGGCTTGACGGGCGGTGTGTACAAGGCCCGGGAACGTATTCACCGCGCCATGGCTGATGCGCGATTACTAGCGAATCCAACTTCATGGAGTCGGGTTACAGACTCCAATCCGAACTACGACCGGATTTCGAGATTAGCATCCTGTCACCAGGTAGCGACCCTCTGTACCGGCCATTGTAACACGTGTGTCGCCCTGGGTGTAAGGGCCGTGCTGATTTGACGTCATCCCCCCCTTCCTCTCACCTTACGGTGGCAGTCTCAATAGAGTGCCCAGCATTACCTGATGGCAACTAGTGATAAGGGTTGCGCTCGTTATGGGACTTAACCCGACACCTCACGGCACGAGCTGACGACAACCATGCAGCACCTTGTAATCAGTCCCGAAGGAAAAAACTGTTTCCAGTTTATGCAGAATACATTTAAACCCAGGTAAGGTTCCTCGCGTATCATCGAATTAAACCACATGTTCCTCCGCTTGTGCGGGCCCCCGTCAATTCCTTTGAGTTTCATCGTTGCCGACGTACTCCCCAGGTGGCTCACTTAATTCTTTCGATTAACCCCTAACTCTATATCGCTAAGGGCCGGTGAGCATCGTTTACGGCGTGGACTACCAGGGTATCTAATCCTGTTCGATACCCACGCTCTCGTGCATCAGCGTCAGTTACAGTCTGGTAAGCTGCCTTCGCTATCGGAGTTCTAAGTTATATCTATGCATTTCACCGCTACTTAACTTATTCCGCCTACCTCGTCTGTACTCGAGCTCTACAGTATTAATGGCGAGTCCGGGTGAAGCCCGGATATTTTACCACTAACTTATAGTGCCGCCTACGCACCCTTTAAACCCAATAAATCCGGATAACGCTCGCATCCTCCGTATTACCGCGGCTGCTGGCACGGAGTTAGCCGATGCTTATTCGTAAGTTACAGTCATCGCGCTACACGTAACGCTTATTCTCCACTTACAAAAGAGGTTTACAACCCATAGGGCAGTCTTCCCTCACGCGACTTGGCTGGTTCAGGCTATCGCCCATTGACCAATATTCCTCACTGCTGCCTCCCGTAGGAGTCTGGTCCGTGTCTCAGTACCAGTGTGGGGGACCTTCCTCTCAGAACCCCTACCTATCAAGGACTTGGTGGGCCGTTACCCCGCCAACTATCTAATAGGACGCATGCCCATCCTGTACCTCAGAAGATTTAAATCAAAATAGATGCCTATCATGATTACTATGGGATATTAATCCACGTTTCCATGGGCTATCCCCCTGTACAGGGCAGGTTGCATACGCGTTACTCACCCGTGCGCCGGTCGCCATCAGTCGGTATTGCTACTGACCATGCTGCCCCTCGACTTGCATGTGTTAAGCCTGTCGCTAGCGTTCATCCTGAGCCAGGATCAAACTCTTCATAGTAAAAAAAACTTGTAAAATTATATTCCTTTGCCCAGTTATATCCGTCCGAAATGGTTGATTTCAGGACTCGCACTTGCTTCATTTTGTCACTACAATATGTTAAAGAACTTCTGTCGGTCTTGACCGCTGTTTTTTAGCGGAAAGTGACGGCAAAGATAAGGCGATTCATACAAACTTCCAAATCCTGACCGCTCTTTTTTTTCAAAACTTTTTTCAAGAACTGACTCCCCGATTACCCCGCTGCCATAACCTCTATCTCTCGGAAAGCGGGTGCAAAGATAACGCAATATATAAACCATTTCCAAATTTTTTAATCAATTTTTTATGGAAAAATGAAAACTTTTTTTCAATATACTGAAATTCACATAAATACAAAAAGACTTTTTGAACAGAAAAACAAGACGAAAAAAGGAAAAGCGGAAAGAAGTACCACAAATCGTAAATCAGAAACGAATTACATAAGCATAAAAATACAAAAATGCAGCGGAAATTTCCGCTGCATTTCAATATTGATTCAGTCGTAACACATCACTTTACGCCTTTCACCTCATCAAATCCTTTGCCGAACACGCCCATTACCGTATTCATGGTCATAAACACATTCGAATCGACTCTTTTTGCAATTTTCAGCACTTCAATCGCTTCATTTTTACGAACGACTATAATCAGCATTTTTTTAGCCTGTCCGGTATACCAGCCGGTACAATCGACAACGGTCACGCCTCGCACAAAACGTTCGGTAATCCGCTCGGCGACCTCCTCGTATTTCTCGGTAAAGATAAACAATTGAGCAGACTGCTTTTTCCCCGTAAGCACGAAATCGACCGTAAACGACACCACGCCCATCATCACATAACCGTACATCAGACCTTCGATGTTGAAATTGATAAGTAAACTGGAAGCGATGATTCCGCAATCACAATACATAATCATTTTCCCGGGACTCACATTCCTGTACTTGGTCACCAACATAGCTACGATATCCGTTCCCCCGGTACTTCCTCCCTGTGCCAGCGCCAAAGCGATTCCGGCTCCCGTCAGGATACCGGAAATAACAGCACACATAAAACGGTCGGTGACCAGGGATTCCGGAAACAAAGGCTGTAAAATTCCCAACAGGAAACTACCGACACAGATAGCAAAGATCGATTTGATCCCGAATTTAGGTCCCAGTACCTTCAAGGCAATGGAAATCAAAACCACATTGATTAAAAAGTAACTGACACCGACGGGGATAAGACCGTCTGTCAGATAGTAAATAACAGTACCCACACCGGTAGCACCTCCTCCGACAATTTTATTCGGAATCTGAAAAGCTGTCGCCGAGAAGGCATACATCAGCATCCCCAATGCGATTATCACATAGGACTTAATTTCTTCTAATATTCTATTCATCGGTTATAATATAAACTACACCACAAAAAACAGGATGCCTGAACGGATTTCAACACACCGTTCAGACCTCCCGTTGCTTTAATTCTGTTGTTTGGCCCAGGTGTCTTTCAGAGCCACCGTCCGATTGAACACAAGTTCACCCGGACGGGAATCTTTATCTACACAGAAATATCCCAAACGCTGGAACTGGAAACGATCGCCCGGTTCGGCTTCTTTCAGGCCCGGTTCCAGCTTACATCCCTTCATGATCTTCAAAGAATTTTCGTTTATAAACTCTTTAAAGTCCACATCCTTGTGTCCTGCCGGATCTTCGTCTTTAAACAAACGGTCGTACAGGCGCACTTCAGCATCCACAGCATCGGCGGCAGAAACCCAATGCAAGGTACCTTTTACCTTCCGGTTGCTGGCCTCCGTACCGTTACCGCTACGGCTTTCCATATCACAAGTACAATGTATCAGCGTAATATTTCCGGCTTCGTCCTTTTCAACACTTTCGCATTTTATAATATAGGCACCTTTTAAACGGACTTCTCCTCCCGGGGTCAGACGGAAGAATTTTTTAGGTGCATTTTCCATAAAATCATCCCGTTCGATGTACAGCTCTTTGGAAAAGGGCACCATTCTGACTCCGGCAGCCGGATCTTCCGGATTGTTCTCGATAGCCACCAACTCCCCTTTCTCCGGATAATTATCCAAAACGACCTTCACCGGATCCAAAACAGCCATGACACGAGGTGCGGTTTTATTCAGATGCTCCCGTACACAGAATTCGAGTAAGGCCATATCCACAACAATCTCGCGCCGGGCAACGCCGACTTTCTCGGCAAAGGCCCGAATCGATTCCGGCGTATATCCCCGCCGCCTCAATCCGCATATCGTAGGCATCCGGGGATCGTCCCAACCGGCAACATATCCTTTCTGTACAAGTTCCAGCAACCTCCGTTTGCTCATTACTGTATAATTCAGATTACGACGGGCAAATTCGATCTGCCGCGGGCGGTATTCCGTATCCGTCAACTGATCGAGGAACCAGTTGTATAACGGACGGTGGATTTCGAACTCCAACGTACATATGGAATGAGTTATCCCTTCCAGATAATCGCTTTGTCCATGTGTAAAATCATACATCGGATAAATACACCACTTATCTCCGGTACGATGATGGCTACTGTATATAATACGGTACATGATCGGATCCCGCATCAGCATATTCGGAGAAGCCATATCTATTTTCGCCCGCAATACCCTCGAACCTTCTTTAAATTCCCCGTTCTTCATCCGGCGGAAAAGGTCCAGATTCTCTTCTATGCTTCTCTCCCGGTAAGGACTGTTCACTCCCGGCTCATTGATCGTTTTACGCCCGGCACTGATCTCCTCTGCCGTCTGATCGTCCACATAAGCTTTCCCCTCTTTTATCATCTGCTCCGCCCAGTCATACAATTGCTGAAAATAATCGGAAGCATAACGTACCTCTCCGTCCCATTCAAACCCCAGCCATTTAATATCTCCCTGAATTGCATCCGTATATTCGACATCCTCTTTTACGGGATTGGTGTCGTCAAAACGCAAATTACATTTTCCGTTATATTTGGCAGCAAGTCCGAAATTCAGACAAATCGAAGTGGCATGCCCGATGTGAAGATACCCGTTAGGCTCCGGCGGGAAACGGGTATGAACCCGGCCGCCGTTCTTACCTTCGGCAATTTCCTCTTCAATAATTTGCTCAATAAAATTCAGCGATTTGACTTCATCTTCCGTTTCGGAGATGTGATGATTTGTATCCATATGATATGCATTTATATTTTAAGCCACAAAAGTAAGTAATTTATGAGAGTTTTAAAAGTTTACGTATATTTGCGACGATGAAAAAATTAATTTACATACTGATTTTCGGTGCCCTCCATTTGAGCGGATTCGCTCAAAGCAGACTCCAGAACCCGGCAGGCACAAGAGACGGCAACAGTCCTGATATTTCTCACAGAGATTCTGTAAAAACGCCTAATATACCGCATTTCAGAAAAACCTGGCAATGGCGGCACGACGGTGTTTACACCGAAGATATTCCGTTGGATACCACGTTAGACAACGCGCACAATTACAATTATATTTTCAGAAAAAGTATTGCAAACACGTATTTAGCAAATTTCCCCTCCCCGTATATTTCCGATATTTATATCGAGCGGGCGAAGGAAGAAGATTTTTATCCGCTTACCAATATCCGTGCCTATCTGTTTAAACCCGTGGATGCACTGAATTTCAATACCACCACCCCTTTTACCCAACTGACTTACAAAACCGGGGGCGGTAAAGGGAAAAACGAAACTTTTCTGGACATCTGGCATTCCCAAAACATTCGTCCTTACTGGAATGCCGGTTTTCGTTACAACCTGATATCCAGTGATGGCCGTTACATGAATCAAAAAGCAAAAGCTTACAATGTATCTTTTTTCTCTTCTTATGAATATGAAAGATGGGTTGTCAATTTCTTTATCAATCAAAACAACGGAAAATTCAATGAAAACGGAGGTATCGTAGATAAAAAATACATCCGCGACACCACCATCAACGCTGAGAATATTCCGGTGAATCTGTCCAATACGACCAATAGTTACCGGAATTTCAATTTCTACACGCAAGTACAATACAACATCGGAAAAGAAAAAGAAGTGGCCCGCAGCAAAGACACAACGATCACTTATCCGGCCAAAGCCATTCTGGCGGTAAAAGTTGAGGATAATGTGCATCGTTTTAAAGAAGCGAGTGTCAACCGCGACTTTTTCCCCCATACTTATCTGGACACGATAAAGAGTGCCGATATGCAGAGCAACCGTCTCTATAATCTGAGCAGTAAATTTGTTGTAAATGAACACCCTAAATACAAATACCTGCCGGGCATATATGCCGGATTGGACTTCGAATACCTGGATTACACCGGGCGTACCTCGCTGGATACGATCAATAACCGGGGCAAAGACCTTTATACGGGTACCTGGCTGACGGGCGGCTTATTCAATGTCGATACAACTGCACTATTCAATTTCGATGCAGCCGTCAGGCTTTGTCTACTGGGAGATTATATCGGTAATTTTACCGTAGAGGGATTTTTGCGTCAATATCTCAGGAAAGACCGCAGTTCCTATATCAGAGTCGATGCGTCTATCGAGTCCAAAACTGTCAATCCTTTTTTCTCCCGCTATATCGGCAACCACGACTATTGGGAAAATAATTTCAGCAACATAAAAACATTCAGTGTCGAAGGCCGTTATATCAACGAACGTTCACGGACCGAACTCGGTGTCGGCTGGAACAATACGATCGATTATGTGTATTTCGATACGGCTGCCATGCCTGTTCAAAGTTCTAAAAATTTAATGGTACTCACCTTGTGGGGCAAACAAAAATTCAAAGCCGGAAATTTTCATTTCGATCAAACGGTATACGTGCAGAAAAGCACCCAGGAAGATGTACTTTCTTTGCCTACGGTAGCTTTGTATTCACACAATTACTACCAGAATGCTTTCTTTAAGAAAGTATTGAAGTTCGTCATCGGTATCGATTTATTTTACAATACAAAATTCTATGCCGACAAATACCAACCTTCGTCCATGCAATTCTACAACCAACGGGACGAAAAAACAGGAGGCTACCCCAAAGTCGATGTATTTCTGGATTTCGGCATCAAACGTGCTCATCTTTTCCTGAAATACGAACATGTAAACTACTTTATCACGAACGGTGAATATTTCAGCGCTTTGGATTATCCGATCAATCCGGGGATGTTCAAATTCGGACTTTCCTGGAATTTCTTCGACTGATTAATCCGGGAATACGATTTTTGTTCGGCATTTTTTTTATATCTTTACCCAATGCCACTGAAAAATATCGTAATATTTGCCCTTATTTCTCTGTGTTTTTCCTGTAAAGAAAAGAGGAAGAAGCCGGATTTCATCTATCCGGCACCGACTTCTATTGAAAAAGTTCTTCTCCGGGGACATCTGGATATATCCACTTTTTATTCCACAACAGATTATTACGTTTACAAAGGTATTCCCCGTGGTTTTCATTACGATCTGGCCAAAGATTTCGCCTCTTTTTTAGGGATCGATTTACACATTGTCGAAATCAATAATAACATCGACAGCCTCATCCACCACCTCGAAGAAGGGAAATTCGACCTGATTGCCGTCAGCATGACGGAAACTCCGGAAAGAAAAGAAAAACTCAATTTTTCAAACCCTTTTTTCAAAACAGGGGAAGTATTGGTGCAAAATAAAAACAATACAATCCTCCGGGATGCGAAAGAACTGGACGGAAAGACAGTCTTTATCAAAAAAGACAGCCCCTACCGGAAACTGGTTCAGCAACTCGAGGATTCTTTGAATATTCACATCAAAATCTCCGAAATCACAGATTATTCTTCCGAAGACATCCTGCATCTCGTAGAAACCGGAGAGATCAGGCTGACGGTCATGGATGAGAATATTGCCAAAGCATTGTCCACCTCTATGAAAAATCTGGACTACTCATTGCGGCTGAACAACAGTATTTCCGTAGCCTGGGCTACTCCCGCAGCCGACTCGACCTTAACGGAGGAAATCAACCGCTGGCTGATCCAGGTAAAAAAAAGCGGCAAATTAAACTACCTTTATAAAAGGTATTTCAACAACTCCGCCAATCCTACTTCCAAATATACATTATTAAAAAAAGGCGATATTTCCCCTTTCGATGAAGAACTGAAAAAAGAGAGCAAATTTCTCGATTGGGATTGGCGGTTATTGGCGGCTCTGATATACAACGAATCCAGATTCGATCCCGAAGCGGAATCTCAGGTCGGAGCTTACGGATTAATGCAGGTGATCCCGGAAACAGCCAGTATGTTCAACGTATTCGACTATTTTCAACCGGACAGTAACATTTATACGGGTGTACGCTATTTAAAATATCTGGATAACATTTTTCTGCAATATCCGATAGCAGAAAAAGAGAAGATCAAATTTACACTGGCTTCTTACAATGTAGGCGCCGGTCATGTCAAAGACGCCATGCGATTGACGCAAAAATACAACAAAGACCCTTACAAATGGGACAATAACGTAGCTTTCTACCTGCAACATAAATCCGATCCGGAATATTACCGGGACTCTCTTTCTTTCAATGGATATTGCGACGGCCAGCAAGCTGTAGACTACGTACGAAAGGTATTGGAAACTTACAACAACTACAAACACATCAAACGTTAGCGCAAAAAGAGCAAAAAATGTTTGTACGAATATTGATTTACTGTTTTTTTTTAAATATCTTCGCATTGTCGTATTTAAGGGATTTTTAATATTTAAACGCATGCCTTACAGAAGATTACCAAATACAGATGCAGCGAGAATAAGGGCTTTGAAAACGGCCTTGCGTAAAGGAGAACGTCTGGATGACATCAATATGATGGCATATTCTTTTCCATTAAAACAAAAAATCGACATATTTTTACCCAAATTCGAAGTGGCTATCACCAACTCCAAGGCAGCCCGGGAAAAACAAATAGAAAACAGCCAGAAATTCTCCGAACTTACCCGCAAAGCGCGGTTATATGTTTCTCATTTCATACAGGTATTGAATTTTACGATTGCCCGGGGAGAACTCAAACCGCAGGCTCGGGTCTATTACGGATTGGAAGAAGAAGATTCCAAGGTTCCTTCTTTATTGACAGAACAGGAGTTGCTCAACTGGGGGGAAAGAGTTATTTCCGGAGAGCAGGAACGTCTGAACAACCGCGGAGGTAATCCGATTTACAGCCCAGCAATTGCTTTGGTACGTGTCAACTATGAAAACTTTAAACAAGGCTACGAATTTCAGAAAAGATTGCAGGCCAATTCTGCCCGTTTCAGTTCAGAAGTTGCACAATTCCGGGATGAAGCAGACGCCTTGATATTGAATATATGGAATGAGGTGGAGAGTTATTTTTCCAGTGTAAAGGACGAAGAAGAAAAAAGGTATATGTGTGAAGAATACGGCCTGGTATACGTATTCCGCAGAGGAGAAAAAGAACGCATCAAACGCAAAAAAGAAGCAGACGAGATTACCTTGAAACTCCCCTTCCAATCATAAAAAGAAATGCCGGCTACGACCGGCATTTCTCTTTTAACGGACATCCCTCACAGGTCCCGTCCTTACAATTTCTATTCTTTCTCTTTTTTTTCCTATACAAACGGTTAAACATCCCCCAAAGTGCGATCAGGATAATAATTCCGACAATGATCTGCTGCCACATAATTCCGCCTTTTTAGAATCCGACTTAAAACAATCTTCCGATCTGGTATACGCAAAAAGCAACCAGCCAGGCCAGGGAAGTGGTATAAAACATGGTAAAAAAGGCCCATTTCAGGCCGGCTTCCTTTCGGATGGCAGCGATAACAGCCATACAGGGGAAATAAATCAATATAAACAACATGAAACAATAAGCCACCAAAGGAGTAAATATCGATTGTCCCTGCGCATCTTTCTGATTCCGTAAAGTTTCTGCCAAAGTCTGGGTGTTTTCTTCTGCATCCGGTACATGATAGAGTATTCCCATCGAACTCACGACAATTTCCTTAGCAGCTAATCCGGTAACGATACTCACACCCATTTTCCAGTCGAATCCAAGCGGAGCAATCACCGGTTCTATCGCCTTTCCCATACGCCCGATATAAGAATTTTCCATTTGCTCCGGACTCTGTTTTTCATATTCCGGACGATGGGGATAATAGCCCAATGCCCAGATCAGGATAGAAGCAAATAAAATGATGGTTCCCATCTTCTTCAAATACTGTCCGGCTTTAGCCCACATGTGTAACAGGGTATTACGCATCGTCGGCATCCGGTAAGGAGGTAATTCCATGACAAAAGGATCGGAAACTTTATGAAACATCAGCTTTTTCAACACCAAAGCCGTCAAAATGGCGATCCCGATTCCGATCATATACACCGACAGCAATATAAGTCCCTGATTCACCGGAAAGAAAGCCGACACCAGCAAAATATAGACCGGTAAACGTGCGCTGCACGACATAAAAGGAGTGATCAGCATGGTCAGCAACCTTTCCCTACGGCTCTCCAGGGTACGGGTGGCCATTATAGCCGGCACATTGCATCCGAAACCGATCAGCAAAGGAATAAATGATTTCCCGTGTAATCCGATCTTATGCATCAGTTTATCCATAATAAAAGCTGCCCGGGCCATATATCCGGTGTCTTCCATCAGGGAGATAAAGAAGAACAAAATGAGAATATTGGGCAAGAACACAATCACCCCCCCGACTCCGGCAATCACACCGTCTACAATCAGATCATTCAGAGGTCCCTGAGGCATTACATGGGTCACCCAATTCCCCAGGGCATCTACCCCTTGCTCAATCCAGTCCATAGGATAACTCCCCAACGAAAAAGTAGCCTGAAACATCACCCACATAAACAACAACAATACGGGAAAACCCAACCAATGATGGGTCAACACGGTATCGATGGCATTGGTCAACTGCCTCTTGTCCCTGTCCCCCTCCGTATAAGTCTCTTTTAAGGCTCCCCGGATAAATCCGTATTTGGCATTGGTAATAATAGTACGGGTATCTTCCTTAAATTCCTTTTCGAGTATTCCGATGTATTTCCGGGTAACCTCCTCGATCCGGGCATAATTAGGCACCTTTTTCAGCATTTCTTTTGTAATCGAGTCGTCTTCGATCATCTTTATAGCCAGATAGCGGGGAGCAAAACGGTCTGTAATATTCCGGTTGGGAACAATCGTTTCCTTTATCTTATCTATGGCAGTCTCGATCTCCACACCGTAATTGATATGGATGTGACGGGAAACCTCGCTCTTATCTTCAAAAACCTCTATGATTTTACTAAGTACAGCCTCGATACCGCTTCCCTGGCTCGCAGTCGTAGGAACGATCGGAATTCCCAATAATCTCCCCAAATAGCCCTCGTCCAGTACAGCTCCTTCCCTACCCAGCTCATCATACATATTCAAAGCCATTACCACCCGGATATTCATATCGATCAACTGGGTCGTCAGAAAAAGATTCCGTTCCAGATTCGAAGCATCTACAATATTCAACACGATATCGGGATGATGATCCGTTATATACGTACGTACAAATATTTCTTCCGCCGTATATTCCGTAATCGAATAAGTACCCGGCAAATCGATCAACCGGATCGTGTACCCTTTATGTTTAAAAACAGCTTCTTTGGCATCTACCGTCACCCCGCTGTAATTGCCGACATGTTCCCGTAATCCCGTGGCACGGTTAAAAAAAGACGTCTTCCCGCAATTCGGGTTACCCACCAAAGCGATCTCAATCGTATTGGCTTTCTCCCGAATGACATTCCTCACACTATCATCGGAAAACGTTCCGTTATAAGCAGAAGTGTCCGAATGCTCTGCCCATGATCCGGTAACATCCATTACCTCGATGAGCTCCGCCTCACTACGGCGTAGGGAGATATGACCGTCCATCAATTTATACTCGATCGGATCGCGCAGGGGAGCATTTTTAATTACAGTAACTTTCTCCCCTTTGACAAACCCCATTTCCACAATCCGATTGCGGAAACTACCATGCCCATGTACTTTGACAATCACACACTCATTCCCCGTCGGAATATCGGCCAATCTCAAAAAATGATTTTTCATGCCTGCAATTTATTTCGCGCCAAAAATACATATTTCCCGTGACAAATGAAATCCCCATAAATGGGGAGGCAAGAAAGAAGCAGACAGGCAAAAAGGCGTAAAAAATCCGAGAAGTTCTGGCGTTTTCCCGGAACCAAGAGAAACAAAACATTCTCTTATTCCAACCCAAAACTTTTCGGATATTATATAACAAACAAATTTAATTGACTTTCAAAGCCCAGGCATCAAAAAACTGAGCATATTTTTCCCGGATTTCAAATACTTTTGCCCAGGCTTCTTCACGCTGACTGAAAGCTACGGCACTTACCCGGTACATGCCCTGTTCATTCTGCATGATCTTAGCTTCTTTAAATCCCTGTTTTACCAACCGTCCCTGCAATCTTTCCGCCCTTAATTTACTTTTGAAACTACCTAAAATGACATGATAAGGCTTACCCGTCTCGCCAACCCCCAACATGGTTTCTTCCCGTTCGGGAGCTACCAACATCTCAGGCCGGGGTTCTACCTTCGGCGTAGTATCCAACTGCACCGTATCTTTTTTCACTTCAGGTTCCGGTTTTTTCACCGGTACCACAACCGTTTCGGCCGGTACTTCTTCCTCTTTTACTTTTTTCTTCTTATCCTTATGACCGAACAACAGGTTTATACCGAAACGTCCGCCCAAAGATTGCGTACTCGTATAATTCGCCCCCATGACGTTATCCGTTGAAGCATAAAATTGAACAGGTCCTGCCTTTGCTGTAATTCCTACACCGAGATTTACATAATTCCCCGGCATAACCGTATATGAAACGGCAGCACTCACATTCCGGCACAAACGGGCATCGGCAGAAGCCGTAAAAGAAGGATAAAAGGTTTTATCCATCATCGTCATCCGCAAAAGTCCTCCGACCGTCAGCATCTTATGTAC
The DNA here is from genome assembly GCF_900091655.1 of Culturomica massiliensis. Classification (NCBI taxonomy): domain Bacteria; kingdom Pseudomonadati; phylum Bacteroidota; class Bacteroidia; order Bacteroidales; family Odoribacteraceae; genus Culturomica; species Culturomica massiliensis. The sequence continues at coordinate 3,880,485 of NZ_LT594621.1, read as the reverse complement.
ATCATAGGTGGCACCCAGATACATTTTCGAATGCAACATCGTCGTATATCCGCTGTTTCCTTCTTTTAAACGGAAATTATTTTTTAAGCTATCGATCATATCATCGAAAGCATCGTCTATCGAAACATAGTTTTCATCGTTGGAATTACCGCTATTGGAAGCATCTGCTCCCGTCCAGTCGAAAGTCGTATTCTGGGTAAAACGGTAACCTTTCCCTCCCCAATGGATGAAACCGGCATCTATAATACTGGCATAGAATTTCACTTTTTCATTAAACTGATATTCCGCCCCCAAATCCAAAGCAAATCCCGGATTTTTCGTATTCAATACCATGGAAGTATTAAAATCATCGACATCGGCATCCAGGTCATCCCATTCTACAAACCCATCCTTCAATTTATAATCCAGCGTAACCGGTGCCGATATGCATATATCCTGCTCCGAGTGCAACAAAAGACTGCTTCCGTCGCTTTTCGTATTTACGCTTATTTTGGACTTTTTCATATCCACATTGGCAATACCCAGCAAAAATTTAGCCCGCCCGCCGACAGTCCATTTATTGTTCAGCTTTTTCGACAAACCGAAAGCGAACTCGTCATACAGACTCGCTTTCAGCCCAATTCCACCCAAATCAAAGTTTTTTCCCAGATAAGGAGCATTTCCGTTTTTCAAAAAAGTAAAAATATCTTTGCTGGTACGAAATACGACATCGTTTTTCTGCGTAATATCCAAAGTAGCATACCAACTTTTAAATCTGATTCCGACAGTTAAAAGGGAATTTTCATTGAATAAGCTGACGATATTATTTTTCCGCAACGATTTATACATGCGGTCGATATCTACATACAAGGAATCATTTTTACCTTTTCGTATCAGATCGTCTATCCCGAAAGAGGAATTCATGTAATTAACCGATATACCACTCAATGCCGGCAATCCGATCCATACTTTGTATTCAGGCTGATAGGAAGGATTTATTCTGACTCTTTGCGGTAAATTCGATAAGTAGTAAGTAACATTGTTACCATCCTGCCCCTTTGTAACCTCTGCCAAAGAAAGGACGGCAAGCAATACAAGCACACAACGCTTCATCTTTATTCTCATAGATATCTTAAAATTTACAAACGCATCTTTTCAATTTGCAAATCTATGTTAAAATATCAACAAAAACAAAAATGAATTTATAAAGTTACAAAAGTTTATCGGCTTTATGCCTTTCCATCAGATATCATACCCCAATTCCAGCTTCGCCACCTCACTCATCCGATCCGGTCCCCACGCCGGTTCAAAAACCAAATTGACGGTAACACTGTTAATGCCTTCGATTTCCATCACAACATCGTGCACTTGTTGCACGATCTCATCAGCAATAGGACAACCGGGGGCTGTCAATGTCATTTCGATAATCACTTCCGAAGGTTTGGGGAACTCTATATTATAAATCAAGCCCAAATCCCAGACATTAACAGGAATTTCAGGATCATAGACCGTACATAATTTCTCGATGATCAAATCTCTTATCAAGCTCGCTGCCATACAGTCAGGTTTATACTATTTTTAATACGATAATTTCTGCATTATCCGGCGGAAAAAGCAATTCCGTACATCTTTATCTGCTTCACCATGGACAAAAGTCCGTTTGAACGGGTCGGCGACAAATGCTGTGTCAGCCCGATCTCATCGATAAAATGCAAATCGGCCTTTACGATATCCTCCGGCTTTTGTCCGGAAAACACCCGGATCAGTAATCCGGCAATCCCTTTGGTGATAATCGCATCGCTATCCGCCGTGAAGTAAAGCAATCCATCTTTCATTTCCGCATGAAACCATACTCTCGACTGACACCCTTTGATCAGATTATCTTCCGTTTTATGCTGCTCAGCCATATCGGGCATTGCCGTCCCGATTTCGATCAGATAAGCATACTTGTCCATCCAATCTTCATAAACCGAAAACTCCTCGGTAATTTCCCGCTCTATTTCTTCTATTGTCTTCATTCTATTTACAAATTCCGGATCCGGTAATTCAAATTTCAACAAAATTACAACAGTTTTACCCGATACCGAACATTTTGGCGACTCTTTTTATACCTCCGCACAAAATATCGATTTCTTCTTCCGTGTTATACATTCCCAAAGAAGCCCGTACCATCCCCGTTACTCCGTAATGTTGCATAACCGGCTCGGCACACAATTGCCCGGTACGCACGGCAATCCCCATCTTATCCAACAGAACGCCCATATCTGAATGATGAATATCCCCTACGGCAAAAGAAATAACCGACGACTTACAGGCAGCCTCTCCAAATATACGCATTCCCGGAACCTCTTTTATCTGCCGCATGGCATAGGCCAGCAATGCATGCTCATAGGAAGCTATCTCCGGCAAACCGATCGCATTCACATATTTCAAGGCTTCACCTAAACCGATAATTCCGATAAAGTCAGGGGTTCCGGCTTCGAATTTAAAAGGCAGCTCGTTATAAGTCGTTTTCTCAAAACGTACCTCCCTGATCATCTCTCCCCCTCCCTGCCAAGGAGGCATCTGCTCCAGTAATTCTTCCTTACCGTATAAAACACCGACTCCGGTCGGTCCATATATCTTATGTCCGGAAAAAACAAAAAAATCGCAATCCAAAGCCTGTACATCCACAGCGATATGCTGTACAGCCTGAGCCCCGTCAATAAGAACCCGGGCTCCGACGGCATGTGCCTTGCGGATGATCGTCTCCACCGGATTCACCGTCCCCAATACATTCGAAACATAAGCAACTCCCACCAGTTTTACCCGATCGGTCAGCAAACGCTCAAAGGCCGCCAAGTCGAGCTCCCCCGCCTCGTTAAACGGGACCACTTTTAGTTTTGCACCTTTGCGTTCACACAACATCTGCCAGGGAACGATGTTGGCATGGTGTTCCATCTCCGTCACCAAAATTTCATCTCCTTCCCCGATAAAAGCCTCCCCAAAGGTATATGCAACCAGATTTATACTTTCCGTGGTTCCCCGGGTAAAAATAATCTCTTTTTCCGAAGCAGCATGAACAAATTGCTGAACAACACGGCGGGCTTCCTCATTGGCATCGGTACATATATTACTTAAATAATGTACCCCCCGGTGCACATTCGAGTTGTAACGCAAGTAATACTCGGTCATTTTATCGACGACCTGACGGGGACGTTGGCTGGTAGCTCCACTATCCAGATAAATCAACGGCTTCCCATATATCTCTTCCTGAAAAATCGGGAAATCGGCCCTTATTTTACAAATATCGAACATCTTACAAAATTTGAAAACCGAAGTTTCTCATTGATCTACTTCTTACATTGCATCAGGCAATTATAACATTTGGAAAATTCACCCCGGAAACGCTTATCGATCAAATCATCGATCTTTACCCGCAACGGCTCCAGCTTCACCCGGCGCACAATGTCATGGGCAAACCCAAACATCATCATCATCCGGGCCTCTGCCATACTGATTCCCCGGGAACGAAGATAAAACATCGCCTCTTCATCGATTTGTCCGACCGTCGCTCCGTGACTGCATTTCACATCATCGGCATCGATGATCAATTGCGGTTTTGTGTTCACCCTCGCCGTATCTGTCAGCAGCAGATTATTGTTTGCCTGATAGGCCTCTGTTTTCTGAGCATCGGGCTCCACACGGATACAACCGGAGAAATTAGCAACAGAAGCATCGTCCAATACACCTTTAAAATGCTCGTTACTGGTACAATGAGGCGCAATATGGTCTATATAAGAGTAATTGTCGACATGCTGGCTTTTATCCAAGATATAAATTCCATACAAATGGCATTCCCCTCCCTCTCCATTCAGGGCAACATACTGGTTGTTCCGGATCATTCCCCCATACAATGTAACCAGATTACTTTCAAAAACAGAGTTACGCTGCTCGGAAATCAGCAACGAATTAATTTGAGAGGCCCCCAAATGCTGATTCTGCACCTGATAATAATCGAGATGAGCTCCTTCCCCCAAATACACTTCCGTTGTATTATTCATCAGGAAACGATTGTCCGAAAGCGTATGGTCGCATACCAGCATCGTAGCCTGTGCACCGGCTTCCACCACAATCAGATTTCGTTGGAAAGCCATCAAATCGGCTTTTGCCCGCAACAGATTCACGACCTGTAAGGGGCGCTCGACAACTGTATTTTTCGGAATATATACAAACAAGCCATCCTGGGCAAAAGCCGTATTCAAAGCAATCATGCCATCCTTTGCCGCTGCAGGAGTATAACGGTTATAGTGAGACTCCAACAGATGCGGATATTTGACGCCCGCTTCCTGCAAGCCACAAACAATCACCCCTTCCGGTATCTCTATCGGCGCATTTTCTTTGAAATACCAACCGTTTACCGTCAATATAAGATTCGTCAAAAGATCCGGAACCGCACAGCGGAACACCTCCTTCAAATCGACATCCTGCGCTATATACTTCAATACGATTTTGTAATCCAGTCCCAACACCGACGACAAATCGGTATACCAATAATCTTCCGTTTTATACGGGACACCTCCCAGCGCTTCAAAATGCCGAAAAGCTTCTTCCCTACAAACGTTCATCGCTTTTCCGCATCCGTTCTCGAGCAAAGGACGTCCTTCCCGGAAAAGATTTACAAAATCATTATTTATTTTTTCAATTTCAGCCATAAACATTCAAATTTCGAGTTAAACCGACACTCTGCCTACCCCGTCGCTTATAACCCCTTTTTAATCCAATCGTAACCGTATTTTTCCAATTCAGCCACCAATTCTTTTCCGGCCGTCTTTACAATTTTACCGTCATACAATACGTGTACCACATCCGGTACGATGTAATCCAGCAAACGTTGATAGTGAGTAATGACGATCGTCGCATTATCGGGTCTTTTCAATTTATTCACACCTTGAGCGACGGTACGTAACGCATCGATATCCAAACCGGAGTCCGTTTCGTCGAGAATAGCCAGTTTGGGTTCCAGTACGGCCATCTGAAAAATTTCATTTCTTTTTTTCTCCCCTCCGGAAAAGCCTTCATTCAGGGAACGGTTCAACAACTTACTATCGATACCAACCAACTCCATTTTTTCCCGGATCATTTTCAGGAAATCACCGGCCGGATAAGGCGGCAAACCGTCGTATTTACGATGCTCATTGACCGCTGTTTTCAAAAAGTTAACCGTACTCACTCCCGGTATTTCTACCGGATATTGGAAACTCAGAAAAATCCCCTCTCTTGCCCGGTCTTCAGCCGGCAATTCCAGTAAGTTTTTCCCGTTAAATTCAATCTCCCCCTGTGTCACCTGAAACCGCTCACGTCCCGTCAAAACAGCAGATAATGTACTCTTACCGGCTCCGTTAGGTCCCATGATTGCATGTACCTCGCCGGCTTTCACTTCCAGGTTGATCCCTTTCAATATTTCTTTTCCGTCAACGACGGCATGTAAATCTTTTATCTTTAACATAGCTGTTCAATTGAAAACTGAAAATTGAAAATCGAAAATGACTTTTCTTTTTCTCCTTTCAATATATTATCATTTCTATTCTCTTTCTGCGTTTAAATACCTCATCCTACGCTGCCTTCCAAACTGATCTGCAACAACTTCTGGGCTTCTACGGCAAACTCCATCGGCATTTTATTGATCACATCCCCTGCATATCCTTTTATTATCAAGCCGACAGCATCTTCTGTCGATATTCCCCGCTGGTTGCAATAAAAAATCTGATCTTCTCCGATTTTAGATGTAGTAGCTTCATGCTCCACCTGAGCCGTCGGATTTTCAATTTCCAAATAAGGGAAGGTATGAGCACCGCATTTATCCCCTAACAGCAAGGAATCGCATTGGGAATAATTCCGGGCATTTTGACAGGTCTTCACGACCTTGACCTTTCCCCGGTAGGAATTGCTGCTATAACCGGCCGAAATACCCTTCGATACAATCCGGCTACGGGTGTTATTTCCGATATGTATCATTTTAGTACCTGTATCGGCCTGTTGGTAGTTATTGGTTACTGCTACGGAATAAAATTCGCTGACAGAGCCGTCTCCTTTCAAAATTGTACTCGGGTACTTCCAGGTAATAGCCGATCCGGTTTCTACCTGCGCCCAAATCAATTTGGCGTTCTCTCCCTTACATATTCCCCGCTTGGTCACGAAGTTATATATTCCGCCTTTGCCTTCCTTGTCCCCCGGATACCAATTCTGTACCGTACTGTATTTTACTTCCGCATTTTTCTCGATCACGATCTCTACAATTGCAGCATGGAGCTGATTCTCATCCCGCTGGGGTGCGGTACATCCTTCCAGATAGCTGACATAAGAATCGTCTTCGGCAACAATCAACGTCCGTTCAAACTGGCCCGTTTTAGCCGCATTGATCCGGAAATAAGTAGACAACTCCATCGGGCAACGCACTCCCTTGGGGATATACACGAAAGAACCGTCGCTGAAAACAGCAGAGTTCAACGCAGCAAAAAAATTGTCGTTGTACGGAACAACCGTTCCCAGATATTTTCTGACCAAGTCCGGGTGGTTTTTCACGGCCTCGGAAAACGAGCAAAAAATAACCCCCCGCTCTGCCAACGCTTCCTTAAACGTCGTTTTTACAGAGATACTATCCATAACAGCATCGACAGCCACACCTGCCAATGTCTTCTGCTCGTTTAAAGGAATCCCCAGCTTATCGAAAGTCGCCTTCAATTCCGGGTCCACATCCTCCCATTCTTTTTTGGCTTCCTGCCTGGGAGCAGCATAATAAATAATATCCTGGTAATCGATCTCCGGAATATCCAGTTGTGCCCAAGCCGGCATTTTCATCGTCAACCATTTCCGGTAAGCTTTCAACCGGAATTCCAACAACCACTCCGGTTCCTCTTTTTTTGCCGAAATCGTCCGGATCACCTCTTCACTCAATCCCTTCCCGATTGTATCCGTCTCCACATCGGTTACAAAACCATATTTATAGTCGCTCCCGGTAACTTCCTGCAATATATCGTCTTGTTCTTTAGCCATATTTTCTGTTTCATTTTATGCTAATCCCTGCAAAATTACAAAATATATTTAACACAGCCATCCTTTATTCCTTTGAACCTCTCGTCAATTATTTTTATTACAGGATAAAGATTAACTATATTGTACCCTTCTTTTTTTACATTACTTTTGTAATACCTTATTTTAATTTTCAATTATGGCAAAATACACGGAATTATCTGAAGTAGGTGAATTCGGATTAATCGAACATCTTACCAAAACAATCCAGTTGAAAAATCCGTCTTCCTGTAAAGGTGTCGGAGACGATGCCGCTGTATTGGATTACGGCTCAAAAAAAATATTGGTCAGTACGGATATGCTGATTCAGGGGATTCATTTCGATCTGACCTATACTCCTTTGAAGCATCTGGGATATAAAGCCGTCGCTTCCAATGTCAGCGATATTTGTGCTATGAACGGCACCGCCCGGCAAATCACCGTTTCCCTCGCTCTCTCCAATCACTTTTCCCTGGAAAGTGTCGAAGAGCTGTATTCCGGAATATACCTGGCCTGCGAGAAGTACGGCGTCGATCTGATCGGGGGAGACACCACATCCTCCAAAACCGGTATGTGTATCAGCATTACCGTTCTCGGAGAAGCGGACGAAGAGCAAATCGTTTACCGCAACACAGCTAAGGAAAACCAACTGATCTGTGTCACCGGAGATCTGGGAGCCGCTTACATGGGGCTTCAACTGCTGGAAAGGGAAAAAACGGTCTTTTCCGGCAATGAGCAAGCTGTACAACCGGATTTTTCAGGTTACGAATATATTCTGGAAAGGCAACTGAAACCCGAAGCCCGTGTCGATATTATCCGGACATTACGGGAAAAACACATACACCCCACGGCAATGATCGATATTTCAGACGGGTTATCCTCCGAAATCATGCACATCTGCAAAGCTTCCGGTATCGGCTGTAAACTTTATGAAGAAAAAATCCCCATCGACTACCAGACCTATAAAATGGCGGAAGAACTGAATATGAACGCCACGGTCTGCGCCTTATCCGGAGGAGAAGATTACGAATTATTATTTACGGTTCCCCTGGAAGTTTTCGACCAAGTAACGTCACTTCCGCATATCAGTGTCGTCGGACATACGACTCCGGTAGCAGAGGGTTACCAATTGAGGACCCGGGATGGCAATTCGTTCGAACTGAAAGCACAAGGCTGGACAAATTTCAGTGCCACAAAGGAATAAAATACATTTTCGATCAATACGGAAAACAGAACCGATGAAAGACCTGAAATTATTATTGGAAGAAATTCAACACTATTGTGAAGAAGGTAACCGGAAAGCTTTAACCTCGTCCCTTCGGGAAGTTATGCACCACCGGCAAGACTATTACCACGACAGCATTACTTATGATTTGCAAGACCAATACAGCGATACCTTGTTTAAAATACTGCTGCTCGAACTTGACGAAGAAGAGGAAGACAGTATCGAAACAGCAGAATTGGCTTACACCGGACTCGGCTCGGTTTTAAACGACTCCCTGCGGACTTCTCCCGAACACTACAAACGCAGGTTGCTGTTGTTGCATTATTTCAGCGACTATTTTACCGATGCCATCATCGAAATATTCCTGAAAAAATACCGGGACGACAACAGGCTGGAAGCCCGTAACCTGGCACTCGAATGTATCGGTAAAATGCAGATAGCGGATATGTTGTGGCTGGAAGAAAATTTCCCGGAGTTTATCGACAGCGACGAACAGGTCAACGAAGCTTGCAATGCAGTTGAAATAAATCCGGACATGACCGATCCGGAATACCGGGAAGCAATTTTGCTGCACAAAGTTCTTTTGGCCTTCCTAAAAGCAAAATACAAAAAATGAACCGCCTGACGACGGTTCATTTCATATTGTAAAATCTAATTCTTTTTGAATTTAATCTCCCTCAAAAGCATCCCGGGATAAAAAGTACCGCCACTCACCTTCTTGAAACGGGTTTCATTCAGATTTGCTCCGCTTGCTTTTTCTTCCACAGCCATATAGCGGTTATCCCAGATCGTTCCCTCCGGTTTTACGACACCGACTCTTTTATAGCGGGTGCGGCCGTTCTCATCCTGATATTGCTCCAACACCTCAAATTTCGATTTACTGGTCAGCCCTTCCTTCAAACCGATCTGTGCCGCAATATAAGGCTCTACTTTTAAAATCGGCACTTTCACTTTGAACTCTTCGTGTTCTTTTTGCAACTCGACAATCGATTTATCCAGGGCACGGGTACAAACTTTACGAATCATCTGACTTTTCAAAGCATCGTTATTGGCAGCTTCGATCCCGTTCATCGAAGTCTTACCGCTATCGATAATCTGATGCCCGATATATTTCAACCTGAATGTCGTCCGGTCTTGCTGAAAAGCAGCTATTTTATGAGGCTCCAGGGAGGAAGCGTCCGTATAATAATCCTGGTAAAATGTATTGGCAACCTCCTCATTCCATTCCAAGCGATACAGATAAGAGGTAACGATAACCCTGAAACCGGCGATCATATTGGCAAAATCCTGTGCCGTATTCCCCAGGGAAGTAATCGCTTCTCCTGTATCTCCTCCTACCGCGGCCCCAGCTATTTCACCGATCCCCTGCAATATGGACCCCCACATTTTTCCTCTTTCTTCTTTATCCACATACCGGATGTCATTGACCATAATAAACGTATTTCCGACCAACTCCTCTCCGGCGTCAGCCAAAAGCCCCGTTCCCCGCACACTGGCTTTAGCCAGTTGCACATCCAGTTCGGAAGCATTGTAATGTCCCCGGTAAGCCACCAGACTCATATCAAAAGTTCCGTTTCTTTTATCCCGGTTGAACCACTTGGCAACCACACGTCTGGCTACGGCATTACTATCCAAAAAAGTCGTCAGGGTACTCCATTCTTCATTCGTTCCTCCCCGTTTGGCTTTATGCCTATAAGGGCTTTGCACCGTTTTTACATTCAAATCATGATTATCGAATTTATCCGGAGTAGGCATAGAGATAAATACGTCCTCTATATCTTTTCCGAATTTGTCCGAAGGATGAGTTATCAGCATTGTATATAAAGAACTCCGGCGATATTTAGATCCGCTTTCCTGCCCCCAGGAAATATTCATAAAAAAAACAGTATACGCCAAAAATATAAATATGATTTTCATAAGTCTGATTTTATCTCTATTTGTTTTTAATAATCCCATACCTGATCCGGAATGACATCCCCTATTCCGAATAAATTTCCCAATCCTTTCTGCAATGCTTCCCGAGCCTGCTGGTCACCGCTGAACAATACCGGCACAACCTCCAAACCGGTCGTGTCAATAAGCCCGAATTTCCCGCCGGATACAGAATTATCCCCGACATTTATTTTTCCTCCCAGATTGACCCAAACCATACCGTCCGTCCATTGAGAGCCGACATAATTGTATTTTACAGGAGCAATGACCCGGCCATGTATATCAATATACCCCCACAATCCTCCGTCTATGGTGCCTTGATTATTAACAGCCTGGCCTCCGATATTTACGGCCACCAATCCGTTATCCAATATATTACTGAGGACATCGTACTGAAAAGGCAGAACAGGCTGTCCCTGCCAATCCACGAATCCCCATTTCCCGTCTTTTTTAGCCAATATTCCTTCCTCCGTATGCTTCAGCTTCATATCGTCGTATATGACCGGGACAATTTCTTTTCCGTTCTTATCGATATAACCGAATTTCTGATTATTGGAAACAATCGCCCGGTCTCCGGACCATTCCCAATATTTATCGTAAGTTTTGGAAACCATTTTCCCCGTCTTTTTATCATACAAAGCAAATTTAGTTCCGTTCTTTTTCCACCTCACTTTCTCCAAAGATTCCCTATAAGCCTGACGTGCTGCAGCCACATCGTCATACTTTAAAAACGCAACCTCCTTGCCGGCGGCATTGACAAGTCCGAATTTCCCGCCGGTAACATTTCCTTCTGCATCAATCGACCCTCCCGCATTCACCCAAATCACATCGTCCTGACAATCTGAACCGACATAACTATATTTAGGTACACAAATAATACGACCTTTCTTATTTACAAATCCCCATTTGCCACCCCTGATACTTTTATCCGTACTCTCTCCCCCCACGTTTACACCTATCAACCCATTCGAATACGAATCCGTCACAAAATCATATTGGAAAGGAATAACCACTCCCCCTTTCCAGTCTATAAATCCCCATTTCCCATTTTGTTTAGCCAATAAACCGCTCTCCGTAAAATCCAGTATAAAATTTTCATAAACAACCGGTAACATCTCTTGCCCTTGTTTACCGATAATACCGAATTTCTGATCATTTCTCACCCAAGCCCGGTCGCCGAGCCAATCCCCAAACTGATCATACACGGCAGAACTCAAAGCATTACCATCGGCATCCGCCAAAAAATACTTTCCGTCTCTTTCCTGCCAAACCACATTTTCTTCCGGCTGCTGCCCATACACAGACAAACAACCGATCAGTAAAAAACAAAAAAGTAGTTGCTTGTAAATAAAATTCATACCACAAATTTTTAAATTAGCACTTTTTAAAACACCACCTGAAATAAAGAAGGCCTTAATTTTAGATTTACGATTTTAGATTTACGATTCACGATTTACGATTTTAGATTATACGCACATCCCTTTCTTGTAAAAAAGAAGAATTATAAATGATAAATCAAAAATAAAAGCACGATTAAAACCTTCATATAAATTGTAAATTTTAGATTGTAAATTTTAAATTATTGGGCAAACTGATTCGTTATCGAATTCTTTTAGTCCAAAATCGTCAATTTAAAATCTGCAATTAAAACGTTCAATTTTTCTGTCAAATATAAAAATTTAATCAGCGACCTGCTACTTTTTGTTCCTTTTTTTTAATATATGTAAAAATCAATACACCAAAAGCCAGAAAAGTAAAAGATCAGCAAATCACAGGCAGAATTTAAGATATAAAAAAACTGTCCGGAACTTCTTCCGGACAGCTTAACATTACTTTCACCAATCAATGATGAGAATTAAATCTTCTTTCTCCTCCGTTGTTTCTCTGGAAAGGTCTGTGATAATTTCTTTCTTCTCCTTCTTCTCTCGGCCGTGCTTTTTTCACAACAATTTTTCTGCCTTGGAATTCTGTTTCATTGAGAGCATTGATAGCATTCATTCCTTCTGTTTCGTCTTCCATTTCAACGAAACCAAAACATTTCGAATTACCGGTTTCACGATCAGTAATAACTTTTGCAGAAGTTACTGTCCCATGCTCTCCGAAAAGAGCAGCCAAGTCCTCCCCAGTGGTGGTAGAACTCATTTTTGCAACAAAAATATTCACAATAAAAAAATTAAATTAGTAAAACATGTAGAAAGATACGCAGGCCTGCTTTTTTTAGTTACAAAAAAAGAATCCGGAATTCCTCTACCGCAGCAAATATAAACTAAATTATTAATTATCAGAAATAAAAAAAACCAATATTTTTTTCAGAAAAATATTTTTCATTTTATTCTTCATTTTATTTGCATTTTCAGAAAAAGTATCTACATTTGCACACGCAAAAAGACGGTGTCATAGCTCAGTCGGTAGAGCAAAGGACTGAAAATCCTTGTGTCCCTGGTTCGATTCCAGGTGATACCACCCAAAAAAAGAGAGTTGCATTGCAACTCTCTTTTTTTAATTATTCTGATCTTTCCTGAATTCTATCGAATAAGTGAAACTATCTGCCCGGTAATATCCGATATTGAATTCGACAGGCATATCCTGTACGTCGTATACATATCTTTTTCTGACCAATATCGGTTCTCCTTCCTCGATATTCAATTTATCCGCATATTTGCCGGGGCAATGTCTGGCATTGATTTCTTCCCGGGAAATACCCACTTCTATATCGAATTCTTTAGATAACATGTCATACAAAGGCTGACTGAAATCCTCCTGCCCGGTAATACCGATCCGGGGATTGAAATACGAAATAAAATACACGAAAGGAAAATCCGTTTTTCCTCTCAGTTTCTCCATACATAACACCTTCGTACCGACCGGTACATTAAAAAAATTAGCCACATTATCGGAAACAGATTGCCAGCTTACATGCAATTCGAAATTTTTTATCTCTATCCCCAAAGCTTTCATCTCCCGTGTGAAACTCGTCCAGTTCCGGGCATTACTATATACGCCTTTAGGTGCAACGACTGTTCCGTAACCTTTTTTACGAATCAAGCGCTGCTCAAAAACCAAACGATTGATGGCCTGTCTTAATGTATTACGGGAAATATTCAATTGTTGAGCCAACTCCACCTCATTGGGCAATAATTTCCCATGCTGATATTCCTCCTGCGAAATAAGCGACCTCAACAGGTTTTCGGCCTGCACATGCAGGGGGATAGTGCTGTTATGATCCAATTTTAACGACATAATCTCTACATTTGTCCCAAACATCTCCTACAAAGATAAAAAAATTTAATCGTTTTAACTAAAAAATCATGAAAGTGCCTCAATTAGTACAAATAAAAGGCCGGCTTATCTGATACGTAGTCACAAACACATACAATTCCCAAAAGAATGTGGAAATCCGGCACAGCCTTATTTCCACATCTCGTCACATCACTATTATTGGGCATAATAAGGCGGTTCTTTCACCCCCCAGGTCTCAGCCGGTTGCCGGCCCATTTTCAATTTCAACACACCGCCTTTGTAAATATCCTCCCGGTATATCCAGCAATTATCCAAATCCTTCCCATTCAGAGAAGCAGATTGTACATAGTAAGCATCGGGGCCGTTTCCGGTCGTCTCGATCACAAATTTACGTCCGGAAGCATTTACCGGACTCAAACGAATCTCAATCCGGTCGAAAAGAGGACTTCCCAACTGGTAAGTGGGATGTACCGTTGCTCCGCCCTGTACATCGAACAGCCCCATAGCAGTCATGACATACCATGCTCCCAATTGTCCCTGATCTTCATCCTGCCCGTAACCATATCCATGTTCTCCGCTCACACCGTAAAACTCATCACAAATCAAACGGGTCCATTTTTGAGTCAGATAAGGCTTTCCAGAAAAATTAAACAACCAGGAAATATGCAGACTCGGCTGATTGCCGTGGTTATACGGACTTTGCAAACCGGAGAAAGCATTTACGACTTTACCCCCGCCAAAAATAGTCTGGCGGGCAACAGTAAATATGGAATCCAGCCGATTGTTGAATTCATCTTTTCCTACTTTCCGGATCAAGCTCTGGGGGTCCTGAGGAACAAAAAAGGTATACTGCATCGCATTCCCTTCCTGAAAACCCCTCCAGGATTCCAACGGATCGAATTTATCGATAAAGGCACCGCCGACTACCCGCGGCCGAATCATTTTACATTCCGGATCGAACAATTTCTCCCAGCCTTTCGACAATTCTTTCAAACGCAGGTAATCTTCCTGTTTTCCCAACGCTTTTGCCCATTGGGACACCGCATAAGCACTAAAACTGTATTCCAGGGTATGAGAAGCCGAAAAAGTAGAGCCTCCCGGGTGCGTACCGAAATGATAGCTGTTTTCATAAGGAACGTACCCGAGTTTCACAAACTGATTCACATCCATTTTACCCGCTCCCTCGATACGTCCTTCCGAACCCAACTCATTTTTTAAAGCAGCCTGATAAGCTTTTTCCACATCAAATCCCCGAAGCCCGCTTTGATAAGCTCCGGCAAATGCTATACTCATCATATTCGTTCCGACACCGGAAACATACTTACTACAGGCAATACCGTCTCCCAGCCATCCGGCATCCTCATACACCAACAACTGACTACTGATAAAATCATTGTAATATTCGGGAAATGCCAAAGCCCATAATGGGGTCAGGTTCCAGTAAGCTCCCCATACGGCATCCGTATTATAATGGTTGTGTTTGGGATTACCGTGCCGGTCTTTTTCAATTTGTCCTACCGTGCCGTCGTTTCTGGGGTATGCCCCGTTAATATCACTGACGATTCCCCGTCCCAACAAAACATGATAGAGTCCGGTATAAAATTTAATCTTGCTTTCATTCGTACCTCCGCTCACCGATATTCTGCCCAGATTTTCTTCCCATTTGGCCGTTACCTTCTTCAATGCCCGCTCAAAAGACAACCCGGCAGCTTCCGTTTCGAAATTCAATTTTGCATTCTCAACAGAAGTATAGGAGAGTCCGATTTTCACATCGATTACTTCCCCTGCCTTCGTCTTATAATTCAAGCTCATTCCGGCACCGGCACCTTCAATCTCCGCAGCCTGCCGTATTTCGCCGTCCCGGTAAAATACATCCACACTTTCCGGTGTCCGGCTCAACCGAGCATAAAAATACATATTCACAGTAGCTCCGGCCTGGTATTTTTTCACGTATTCCGGTTCCGTTATGACATATCCTTCGACCACATCCTTTCCATCCCACTTCACATAAGCATTCCGTACCGCACCGCTTTCCCCCAAACGGTTACCGACGTCGAAAACAATACGGGACATATCGGAAGCCGGGAAAGTATAACGTTGAAATCCGACCCGGGTCGTGGCCGTCAATTCGGCTTTCACATCATAATCTTTCAATACGACCGAATAATATCCCGGGCGGGCTTTTTCCGTTGCCTTGTCAAAACGGGAACGATACCCTTCCTCCGGATTTTCCAATTTTCCGGGATTCGTTTTTAACGCTCCGACCACCGGCATCAACACGACCCCTCCTACCTGAAACTCATGGAAACAGGGAAACCCATCGATGGAAGTATGTCCGTCTTCATAACCGACAGCCTCCCAGCCTTGTACATTCCCATAGCTCCCGTTTGTCGACGCTCCTAACTTGGCCATCCCGAAAGGTTCTGCCGCCGGAGTATAAAAAAACCACCGGCTATGCACCGATCCGATATTCGGATTCACATAATCTATCGGCTTCAAACTTTCCGCCCGGCTTTGCCCCAGCAGCCCAATACACAATACTACCCATATATATTTTCGTATCATCTTCTTTCTTTTTATCAGATTTACTCTATTTCACCCCGGATCATAGCAGCCCGGGTATATACCTCAATCATACAAGACTCATCCAATAACCATTTGGGTTTTGTCTTTTCGTCGTTTCTTCCGGTCCAGTCATTGTAAATCAAACCGGCCACATCCCGGGCATGTTCCCAGGCATAATCCGCACTGGCAATAATCGCATCTACATACTTAGTGTCCCCGTCGATCTCATACAAATCCTGATATCCCCGGAAAAGAACCGTCACAAACCAAGGGAGGTCGCTTATATAAACCACACCTTCCGGTGTTGTTTTAACATAATACCGATAACTTCCTTCTGCCATCTCCCGGGCCTCTTTCAAAAATTTCTCTTCCCCGGTAAACCGATACAAGCGCACGGCAGCCTGAATCATTGTTCCCGTATTATAGGTATAGGCATGTTGTTGTACCTCGCCTTTTTCCGTCAATAAAGAATTCCAGATAATATTCAACGAATCGTCCAATAAATGTTCCATCATCCAATTGTAATACCGAAGCCCTAAATCCAGGTATTGCTGCTCCTTTGTTTCCTCATATAATTTCAAAGCCAGGACAGTAGCTTTACCGTTCGAACAAGCCGGCTTCTGATCCTTATGCCCTTCCAGCCAGGAAACAGCGCCGCCGTAATTATCGTCCCACCCGCTCATAATGAAAGTCATCACTTCTTTTGCTTTAGCCAGATATACCGGATTTTTCGCCGACTTATAAGCATCAATATAATCGATCCCCACCAAACCGTTATCGTCATAATAACGGTCGACTTTTTCAAAGCATACCGGATAGGCCTGATATCCCGGAGGGGTACGCTGATCATCATAATACATCTCTACGGCCTTCACCATAGAGTCCTGATAAACGCTATAATTCCGGGGATCCAGCTCGGCCAACAGGTTTACGGACGAGAAAACACCACTCATCGGCCACAAAAAAGATACTTTCTGAGCTTTTCGGGCACTGTCCTGAAAATAGGTCAAATCCGGTTTATACGTATTCGGATAATATTCCGAAAACAACCCGTACTCCTTTACCCGATAATTATTCCATACCTTTTCAAACATCGTTTTGGCCTTATCCAGATAGGGAGTCGGTTTCTTCGCCACCTGACATCCTCCGGCCACAACACAAATCCATGCTATAATCAAAAAATTCCGCATTCTATTTTTTATTTTAAGATTTTAAGTCCATTGTTTATTAAACTCTGCCTAAAAATTGCAGATTTTAGATTTACGACTTTAAATTGAATCCGCAATCCTCCCCTTTGTGAAATCTGCGATTTCAGATTAACACGTTCGCATTATCCGCGGATTAGCGAACCTTCGGTTCTGCCAAGTGCGGCTTTGCTACTGTCGAGAGAGTTTAAGGCTGTCGAGAAAACCTAAAGTTCCTATCCGTTTTTCAATCTAAAATTTAAAATCTACGATATTTCAGTTTACTTCTTCTCCTGCATACAAAGCCAATGCACCGTACGATTCAATAACGGCGTCCTGCATCAGCAGCGAATAATACCGTTTCGCACTGGCACCCGTCCAATCTTCATAAAAGAATCCTTCGTCCGTCCGGGCATTGTCGTATCCGTTATTGATAAATTTCTGATAAGCCTTGATCCAGGCATCGGCACCCCGGTGCAAAGGTTGTAAATCAATATAAGCCCGTAACAACTTGGTATTAAACCAGGGATCGTTGTCGGGATAAGCCAATGTCACCCCATTCCGCGTCCGGACAAAAAAATCGTATCCACCCTGTGCGGAAGCGACCGCTTCCGTCAAATACCTTTGCTCACCGGTAATGCGATACAAGCAAATCCCATTCTGCACCATGACGCCGGTGTTGTATGTCCATTTGGTTTTATTGATCTCTCCTTTGGCATTTATATCATTCCAATAACATTTGTCCGAAGGATCTAATAAATTGGTCCGCAACCACTCGTACAAGCGCTTTGCAAAAGCCAATACTTCGGCTTTTTCAGAAGCCCCGCATACAGCATAATATTTCAACAAAAACTGCGTCGCATATCCGTTGGAACAACTCGGTTTATTGGAATTGGGTTCTCCTGTCATATTTTTCTGATCTTCATTCCACCATAAGGCTCCGCCCAATACATTGTCTTCTCCGCTCTGTAAGAATTTAACAATCCGACCAGCCCGCTGCAAATAATCGGCATTTCCTGTCACTTCATAAGCCTCTACCAAACTGATTCCGACAATCGAATTATCATCATAAAAACGGGTTCCGCCTCCGGTAGTCCCATCTGTCGAAGAGCCATATCCTCCGATATTGTTGCCATTAGCCCCATTTCTCCAATATTTTTCAAATCCGTTTACCATTTCCGGATAACCGACATCATATCCCAATTGAGTCAATAAAGCCGCTGACGATACCAGTCCGTCGTAAGGCCACAGAAAAGAGTATTCCGGATCGCCGGACTGGGAGGGAAAACTCTCTTTATACAAACCGGAATTACCGTGTTTGTAATACCTCTGTACCAAATCGAACATCTCTTTGGCCCGTTGATGATAAATAACGGTTTCCTCACCACCACCGGAAGGATCATCGGGATCATCATCGCCGGGAGACCATTTTTCCGAACCGTCACTACATGCCATAAACAGCAAACCCAACATCAAATAACATATTTTTTTCATACCTCGTTGTTTTTAAGTCCCCGGGAAATCAAAACACCATTTTCCCTTAGCGACTGTGAATGGATATTTTCGGATGAGAGTCAAAAGTCAAAAATCCAGGGACTTCTGACTTCCGACTTTCAGTTTCCATTGCCACATGTGTGGCAATCGTCATCTACAGAGGGAGGACATCGCTAAACTGATGCACCATCAACCCCTCTATATTCGTATTAATCGTAACAGTACATCTCTTTACATCAAGGCTACCGCTCATCTTCCACAAGTGATCCCACTGGCTCCAGCCGAACTCGCCCAGTTCATAGAACGACAACGGTTCGTTTCCTGTCGGACGTTCCGCAGATACATTATCCATACGTCCCCAGCCTACTTCTACACCATTTACCGTCGCAATAAAATAATACCGTTCCTCTGTCCAACCCAGCCAATCCGGAGGATTGGTATTCGGACGATCCGGCTGTACAAATTCGATGGCCACACCGGTAGCTTTGAATATACCGTTCCCCGCATAGGTCAGGTCTGCAATCGTATTGTAATTACATCCCCAGATCATCCGGATGGCCGAAACAGTCTCGATTGTCATCGCCTTCGTATTGAAATTCACAGTCAGGCGCACGGGAACATCCTGCTTCGTTACTTCTGTCGTCGCATTGCCTTCCGTCAAAACTCCGTCTCCATTGACGTAATATTTTACGTCATCCTCTGTCACTCCTCCGGCAAAATAAATATTCCCGTCGGCTTTCAAGGTCGTATATACAACATAGATACCGTCACTGGCGATACGGAAAGGTTGTCCGGCAGCTCCGTTTTCGGAAGCTGTACCGAAAAGGTATAGTTGTTCGGGCAGCTCAAGTCCTTCCGGACGGGTAAGCGTCACCTCTCCCGTCGCGGCTGCTTCCTTCACGACACCTCCGCGGGAAGCTTTCACCGTCCATTTCAACGTACCGGTCTGACCGGTTTTTATTCCGGACAAACGGGCCAGTTTATTCAACATGACATGAGTCATCGTCAATTGAGGTTCTGCCCCCAGATCACTGGGAGTTTTATAAATCGGAGCCGAAAAATCCCCATCTTCTTTATCGAACAACACCTCATACAATAAAATACCACCGTCTGCTGCACCTCCGCCTTTCCACGAAAATACAACATTCTGAGTCGAAGTTAAATCCAACTGCACCGGTACCGGACTGATCAATGTCTGGGGTACGGTAAATTCAGCCGAATAACTATATTCATCTTCACATCCCGTCAACAGGAAGGAAAATACCGTTAAAAACAAAGCTAAATGTCTCATTTTGTGTTTTTGTTTAATCATTAAGTCCATCGACTTATTTACATTTTCACAATCTTCCTGAATCAAAGACGACCGGAATATTGAAATGTATCATTCATTTATAAAGTACTACTTTTTAGCATCCACCGACACATTCTTACCAACTCGGATTCTGGGTCAGATTCTTATTCAAATCCCTTTCATTCTGGGGGATCGGCCACAAGTAATGCTTAGCCGGATTAAATACCCGGTTTTCGATCCTCACATAACCGTTATCGGCACCGACCACATCACCGGTTTTTAATCCGTGACACCAGCCGTTCAATACATTCTCTGCCGTTTTCCAACGGATGATATCCTTATGGCGCAATCCCTCCAATGCCAATTCACACCGACGTTCCCGCCGAACGATGTTTTTCAAGGCTTCCGCTCCGCCACCGGGGAAATCCAAAGCTGTAGCATCGACAAATCCGGCTCTTTCCCGAATCAAACGAATCGTTTTATTCCAGGCAGAGGCATCCAATTGTCCCAATTCGGCTAAGGCTTCCGCATGCATCAATAAAACATCTGCATACCGCAGAATAATCATATTCAGCCCCGACATATGGGTACTCCGATACGTCTTATCCCAATATTTTTTAATATAATATCCCGTCGGTGAACAGTCGGAAGAGTAACCGAAACCGTCCGGAACACTTTCTCTGTCACAATTTATCACATGTTCGGTACCGTCTGCCAAAGTATAGCTATTACCCGTATAAGCGATGGTTGCAGCCAAACGGGGATCACGGTTTACATAAGGCTGTGATTCACTGTATCCCGAACCGGTTTCATGAATACCTTTACCGTTGAGCATCACATAATCGTCCACCAGTTCCTGAAGCGGAGCCAATTGAGCATATCCCCCCAAAGAAGGCGGTAAAAATTCATACTGTTCGTTTTGTTCCCGGTCTAAAGCAATATATTGCAAGTCCAGAATCACTTCCTGATTATTTTCATTGGCAACTTCGAACAAACCACTGTAACTCGGGAATAAACTGAACGGTCCTTCCTGCATAATCCGGCCGGTTACCTCTTTTAATTCCCCCCAGCGTCCTTCAAACAAAAGAATACGGGCTTTCAGTCCCATAGCCGCCCAACGGGTAATACGTCCTTTATCCGTATCTCCATAGGCTGACGGCAAACATTCCGAATCGATCACCTGACTCAAATCCGTCAACAGTTTTTCAACAATTTCAGCTTTCGGTGTACGGGCAATACTTTGTGACTGGGCAATCGAAATATCATTGGTAAAATAAGGAACATCCCCGAATTTGGATAACAGCTCAAAATAATGAAAATCCCGGATCACACGGGCTTCTCCCCGGTAACGCTCCCTCAATTCGTCGGATAACCCCGGTACTTTATCTATATTTCCCAATAATTTATTACATACCCGTATTCCGGCATAGCGGCTATCCCATACCAATTTCACATAGTTATGCGCCGTTGAATAGCTCCCGTTACCGATTGCCTGGTTCAACGTATTATTCACTTTCGTATAGGCATTATCCGACATGGCATCGGCATACAACAACTCTTCCGCACTGATCATTGTCGGATAACAGGCGTTTACTCCATTTATCGCCGATTCCGGTTTGTCCCAGGCCGTAAGATCAGTTTCTCTGTCGTAAGGAGCCGTATCGAGGTCGATGCAAGACACCGCAGCGACAGACATTATAGCCAAGAGACCTGTTTTTATGATATTTTTTTTCATTTTCAATCCCTTTTAAAATTTAACATTCAAACCGCAGGAGATAACTCTGGATACCGGATAAATACGTCCGCCACCGTCCGTTGTCTCGGGGTCCCAACCGCCTTTGATATGACTGTGGGTAAACAGATTCTGTCCGCTGACATACACTTTCAAATCCTTAATACAGGCCTTACGCAACCATTTGGCGGGGAAAGTATACCCCAATTGCAGGTTTTTCAAACGCAAATACGAACCGTCCTGAATCCAGAAATCCGATTTTGCAGCATTATTAGCCGATTCGGAACCGACAGTAAGGCGAGGATAGGTAGCATTCGGATTCGAAGGAGTCCAACGATCCTGGTGGAAATCCAGTACCGGTCCCTCGTTGTTGTTGTGGAACGCCTCTACAGCCTCCCCGCGCAACCATACACTCCGTTTGCCGACGCCTTGCCAGAACATCGAAAAGTCAAAACCTTTCCAAGAGAAACCGTAGCTGAACCCATAAGTATAGTGGGGATAGTTATTGCCGAGAATAAAACGGTCGTCGTCTTCTTTGATCACACCGTCCCTTTTTCCTCCGGGACCGGATTTATCGATATAACGGATATCTCCGGGTTTCGGCGTAATACCGTCCAGATGGGGACCTTTCGCTACCTCTGCCTCATTCTGGAAAAAGCCGTTCCAACGATATGCATAATAAGAATTGATCGGATAACCTTCTTTAATAATGGTATTGACATCATAGCCATTGATCCATTCCACCCCTTTCGTATCTACAACCTCATTGTAGCTATCGGAAATATTACCGGAAATCGTATGCTCTATACCACCGGTCTTAAACCGATAGCTTGCAGCAATCTCCCAACCGTAGTTTTTCACTTTACCGGCATTTTGTATCGGCGCACCGCCACCGTATATTCCCGGCACCGGCAATGCGATCAAAATGTCACGCGTCATATTATGGAAAAAGTCAGCAGATATATTCAGTGCATTGTCCAGGAATCCCAAATCCACACCGGCATTAGCCATACGGGTCGTCTCCCATTTCATATCCGCATTGGCAGAACCGTATCCGGCCGTATTGACAACATTATTTCCGAAATTATATCCGGGAGCAACACTGATCGTCGACAAATACTGGTAATTATCAATACGGTTATTTCCGACTAATCCCCAGGAACCGCGTAATTTCAGGGAAGGGATATAATCCCGGATACCTTCAAAGAACTTTTCTTCCGAAATTCTCCATCCCAAAGAGAAAGAGGGGAAAAGGGCCGAACGGTTCCCTTTGGCAAACTTCGAAGACATATCGTCTCTTAAATTGGCTTCAAACAAATAGCGTCCTTCGTAATTGTAATTCAAACGGGCAAAAACAGAATAAATCGCCCAGTCACTGGCCCATCCTTCATTACCGGTACCGGTCGTCTGAGCTCCGGCCATAATATCGTAATTCGGAGCATCGCTCAAACGATAGGTCTGAAAACTGTTGTCACGACTTCCTTCATAAGAATATCCGACCATAGCACCTACGGTATGTTTACCGAAAGTCTTATCGTACGTCAGCATCAGATTGGTCGTAATATTCTGCGTACGTCCGAAATTTTCCGTCATCCGGTTTTCCGTATCTCCGGACCCCGGGATATCGATTGCCTTCCGGTTTTCATGCATCCGGTTATTATACAACTGACCTCCGACCATACCTTTCAACTTCAACCCGTCCCATATATGCAATTCAGCTGATAAAGTGGCAGAAAGGTCGTCGTTCATACTCTTCCGGTATCCACCCCGTTCCAAACGGGCCAAAGCATTGGAATTACTTCCGCTCGGGAACGTATAGTTACCGTCTTTATCCTTGATCTCGTAAATAGAAGGCATACGGTTGGCCTGTTCGATCAACCATTCCGTCCAATAAGCATGATCCTTGATTTCATTGCGGGCATAAGCAATCGTCGCATCAATTGTCAGATTTTCATACATTTTATGATGCAAATTCAAACGGGCATTGTAACGTTTCAAACCGTAATTCGGCCCTTTAAACATACTGCCCTGATCCATATAACCCATGGATAACAAGTAAGTCGTCCTGTCATTACCCCCGGTCAAAGACAAGCTGTGAGATTGCTGAGGAGTTGCTTTCTTATATAACTCCTCGATCCATTTCACATTCGGTCCTCCATGCCGGTAATAGTTGATCTGTTCCGGGGTAAAAGCGGTCGGCCGTCCAGAATTCACCAATGCCTCATTCCTCAATTCAGCATAAACCCAGGAATCCACAATCTTCGGCAAGCAAGTCGGGTCCTGCCATCCGTACATAAATTGATAATTGATCTCCGTTTTATTCGCACTTCCCTTCTTTGTGGTAATCAAGATCACTCCGTTAGAAGCCCGTGAACCGTAAATAGCCGTAGAAGATGCATCTTTCAATACGGACATACTTTCAATATCAGAAGGATTTACATTCTGAATATCCCCTATAATCCCGTCGATGATCACCATCGGATCGTTATTATTCAAGGTATTCAATCCCCGGATATTAATACTCGGACGCATACCCGGTTGCGAATTGGATTGTTGGATAACCAATCCGGGCGTAGTTCCCTGCAAAGCCTCGACAACGTTTGCAACCGGCTTGCCGGCAAGTTCTTTAGAAGAAATTGAAGCCACAGCTCCGGTCAAATTCACTTTCTTTTGCGTCCCGTAACCGATAACCACCACATCTTCCAGACTAATCGTCTCCGGTTGCATAACAATATCCAAAGCCGTCCTGCCCTTTACCGCTATCTCCTGCTGCTGAAAACCGATACAAGTAATCACCAGTACAGCATCAGGTGCTGCATCCAAAGTGAATTCCCCGTTAATATCGGCAGCCGTCCCGACTCCGGAACCTTTTATTAATACTGTCGCACCTATCAATGCTTCCCTGTCGGCAGCAGATGTGATTTTTCCTTTGATCGCAATCGTTCCCTGTTGAGCAAACAACGAACCGGCCACAAGCATGTTCAAACAAACAAGCCAGACCATTGCAAACAATCGTTTTGCCACTCGTGATCCCTCCGAGGGCATAATCATGTACTTCTGTACATTCGAATCAGATGATTGTTTCATAATTGATTGAGTTTTGCAAAAATTTTTAACACACAAAATACTAATTGTCAATAAATTATTACCGTCTTAATTAATATATTCCAATTTTTCGTTCTTTAAATAATTTTCTTTTCTGATTTGGATTTTCCGTTTTTTTCCTGGTTTTAAAACGTATGCACTTTTCAGCACGCATAAAAAGGCAAACTTTTTTTTATTTTCTTTTTCTATTGTTTGGTATTAATTTTATTTTCTATATTTGCACATGTCTAATATGTTCAAACATGATGCAAATGTAAGTATATTTTTGAAAAAAAAAATTTTTAAGCATATTTTTTATGCGAAGAATATAAAAAAACAAAATCAGAAGACATGACCCAATACACTGTAGGTATTGATATCGGTGGTAGTCACATAGGTTCGTGCGTGGTAGACCTCTCCTCCGGTTCTATTTTAGACAATACCATAATTAAAAAGGAAGCCGATAATACAGCTTATCCATCTGTCTTGTTAAATGTATGGACAAAATGTATCCAAGCCAGTATTTCAGCTTCCGGCGTGAATCCGCAAGGCCTGGGTTTTGCATTTCCGGGCCCTTTCGATTACAGGAACGGCATTTGTAAGATCGAAGGAGTAGATAAATTCGAACATTTGTTCGGCCTGGACGTAACCCATTCCCTG
Source organism: Culturomica massiliensis (assembly GCF_900091655.1). NCBI lineage: Bacteria > Pseudomonadati > Bacteroidota > Bacteroidia > Bacteroidales > Odoribacteraceae > Culturomica > Culturomica massiliensis. Next base: position 3,855,049 of record NZ_LT594621.1, on the reverse strand, counting down.
TTATCGGCATTGCAATCCGCAACAGGCCTGGAAGTTCGGTACATTAACGATGCAGGGGCATTTGCTTTGGGGGAAGCCATCGGCGGTTGTGCCCGGGACGCCAACCGGATCATTGCTCTTACACTGGGAACCGGTATCGGCTCCGGTTTTATCGCCGGCAAGCAATTGATCGAAACCGGTCCTTCCGTACCTGCAAACGGCTGGGTGTACAATCTGCCTTTTGATGGCGGTATTGCCGACAATGCCTTTTCAACCCGTTGGTTCTGCCATCGCTTCTTCGAATTAAGCGGAAAAACGGTCGCTGGAGCCAAAGAAATTGCAGACCAGGTGCCCGCTAATCCGGTTGCAGGACAAATATTCAAAGAATACGGACAACGGCTGGCAGACTTTATTCTGCCGCTAGTCCGTCAATTCCAGGCTGATATTGTTGTTCTGGGAGGCAATATTTCCAGGGCCTATTCCCTATTCGGCCCCAGTTTGGAAAGCCGTCTCAGCCAACAAGGTGAAAACATCGCCATCCGCCTGTCTTCATTACGGGATAACGCCGCAATGCTGGGGGCAGCCTCCTTATTTATTCATCACAAGCATTAAACGATTCGATATGGAAAAATTCAGAAAAACGTCACAATACTTATTACCTTTGGAAAAACCGGACAATACGCCGGGACAATACGATGTGTACCCAACTTTTAACCTGGGTAACGGAAAAATCAAAGCCGGTTTTCACTCTTTAGCCGATGAAATCGCCAGGGAAAAAACGGTCGTTATCGACGGCTATATCGGGGTACTTTTTGATTTGTTCAAACAAGAACTGAACCTTTGCTTACAAGCCAAAGGTATCCAAGCCGTTTGGTGGGACATCCGTGCCGCCCTGAAATCAGAAGAAGAAATCAATACGTTAGCAGCACCCTTCCTCGGCGGCGACGATCCTATTTTCGGGAAAAGAGCCGATTTTAATTTATCGGACTACTTCGACGCCGGGCAACTGAAAAAGATACAACCGGATCCTCAGGCTCCGATGAACATTCTCGTCGGATGCGGAGCTTCGCTGGCAGGCTGGAAAGGCAAGCTTATATATATCGACCTCCCCAAAAACGAAATACAATTCAGAGCCCGTGCCGGTGTTATCCACAACCTCGGGACCTCTCAAACCGCAGCCCCGAAAGTGATGTACAAACGTTTCTATTTTGTAGACTGGGTACTTCTCAACCGGCATAAAAAAGCGATACTTCCCAGTATTGACATCATGGTGGACGGACAACGACCGCAAGATATCAGTTGGATGAAAGGCGAGGAGTTACGTCAGGGGCTTAAAACATTAGCAACAAACGGATTCCGGGTACGTCCCTGGTTTGAACCGGGTGCCTGGGGAGGTCAATGGATCAAAGAACACATCGAAGGACTTCCCAAAGATGTTCCCAACTATGCCTGGTCATTCGAACTGATCGTACCGGAAAACGGTATTTTATTCGAAAGCGACAAAAATATGCTGGAAGTTTCTTTCGACAGCCTGATGTACGAAGCCGGAACAGCCGTTGTCGGCGAAGCCTGTTACAATGAATACGGGGATGAATTTCCCATCCGCATGGATTATCTGGACAATTTCGACGGAGGCAACCTGTCTATCCAATGCCACCCCAGAAGAGAATATGCCCGCCGGAATTTCGGTGAAGTACTTACACAGGAAGAAACGTATTATGTGCTGGACTGCAAAGACGACGCCGTCGTTTACCTGGGCTTCCAGGAAAGTATCCAACCCGCCGAATTCGAAGCGGCTTTAACCGAAAGCTTCCAAAAAAATACGCCCCTGGATGTGAACCGGTACATACTGTCCCACCCTGCCCATAAACACGGCCTGTACCTCATTCCTCCCGGTACGTTACACAGTTCGGGACGCAATAACCTGGTTCTGGAAATCAGCACAACGCCATACATTTTTACATTCAAAATGTACGACTGGCTGGCTCTGGACTTAGACGGGACCCCCAGACCCCTGAATATCAAACGGGCAATGGAAAACCTTTATTTCGACCGGAAAGGGGAAAAGGTAAAACAAGAGCTGATCTCTCACCCGGCCCTTCTGGAAAAAGGGGAAGACTGGGAGCTCTGGCACTTACCTACCCATCGGGACCATTCCTACGATGTACACCGCTACACATTCCATACGGATGTAGAGGTAAAAACCGAAGGAAAATGCCATGTACTGAACCTGGTTGAAGGTGAAAAAATCCTGATCGAAACGGCCGGAGGTGTGCGTCAGCAACTTCATTATGCAGAAACCTATGTCATTTCGGCTGCTGCAGGAAGTTACCGTCTCATCAATCAGTCGGGACGGGAAGTACAGGTTGTCAAAGCGTTTATGAAATAATAAAACCCCAAGTCCGAAAATGCCACAAACATTTTCGGACCTTTTCAACTTCGATTATTCATTCCGGCCAAACAGCCCGATAAATCATAAATTAAAAATCTACACATGAACCGTCATCAAATACAACTGCTGCTTCCCATATTGTTCGGTTTTTTCATTATGGGATTTTGTGACGTAGTCGGAATCTCTTCCAGCTATGTCAAGCAAGACTTCGGATTAACAGAAACCGAAGCCAACTTCCTGCCTTCTATGGTTTTTATCTGGTTTTTCGCATTCTCCGTACCGACAGGTTTATTGATGAATAAAATCGGCAGAAAAAATACCGTGTTGGTCAGTATGTTATTCACATTCCTGGCCATGCTGCTACCGCTTATTCAATACAATTACACCATCTGCCTGACGGCTTTCGCTTTACTCGGAATCGGAAACACCATCTTACAGGTATCCCTGAATCCGCTTTTATCGAATGTCGTCAGTGAAGAAAAGCTAACCAGCAGCCTGACGGCCGGACAATTCGTAAAGGCCATCTCCTCTTTTTGCGGCCCTATTATAGCGGCCTGCGCTACAGCCTGGTTCGGCAATTGGCAATATATGTTCCCCTTATTCGCTGCCATTACCCTGATTTCTACGGTTTGGCTCCTGTTGACAGCCGTTCCTCGCGAACAAGCCGGACAAAATGTCTCGTCCTTTAAAGACTGTTTCGGATTACTCGGTAACAAGACCGTTCTCTGGCTTTTCCTGGGTATCGTATTCGTTGTCGGAGTCGACGTAGGCATGAATACCGTAACCCCTAAAATCCTCATGGAAAGATGTGGCATGGCACTTAGTGAAGCAGGCTACGGCACCAGTCTCTATTTCGCATTCCGGACAGCCGGAGCTTTTATCGGAGCCATTATACTGGCCCGTTACGCATCCGGAAAATTCTTTCTCTACAGTATCTTTACCGCCCTGGCAGCTTTGATCGTACTATTATTTGCACAAGAAAAATGGCTTATTTGGGGGGGAGTCAGTGTTATCGGTTTTGCTTGCGCCAATGTATTTTCAATCCTGTTCTCTTTCGCACTACAAACCGTACCGGAAAAAGCCAACGGTGTTTCCGGATTAATGATTATGGGAGTTGCCGGAGGCGCCATTATCCCTGTTTTTATGGGACTGGCAACCGAAGCCGTCGGTTCACAAACCGGAGCCACCCTGATCATCGGATTGTGTATGGTCTATTTATTATTTTGTGCCCTTGCATTCCGGAAAAAACATTAAAAAACAGCCCTGACAACTTTAACGGCTTTTTGATTTTGTCTTTTTTATTTTCCATATTTTCCTCCTAATTTTGTCAGAAGGGGGAAAATATGGAATACCGTAAAATTATACATATCGATATGGATGCTTTCTATGCTTCCATCGAACAACGGGACAATCCGGAACTCCGGGGAAAGCCGGTTGCTGTCGGTAATCCGTCTAAAAGAGGCATTGTCGCCACGGCCAGCTACGAAGCCCGGAAATTCGGCATCCACTCCGCCATGTCATCCCAAAAAGCGATGCAATTGTGTCCCCAACTGATCTTTATTCCTTCCCGCATGGAAGTATACAAATCCGTTTCCCGGGAAATCCGGGAAATATTCCACCGGTACACCGACCTTATCGAACCCTTGTCCCTGGACGAAGCTTTCCTGGACGTCACTGAAAACAAAATGGGGATGGAGTTGGCGACGGATATTGCCAAAGCCATAAAGAAAAACATCCGCGAAGAATTGGGACTCATTGCTTCTGCCGGGGTTTCCTACAACAAATTTCTGGCCAAAATCGCTTCCGACTATCGTAAACCCGACGGTCTTTACGTCATTCACCCCGACAAAGCCCCTGAATTTATTGCCGGACTTCCGATAGAAGCTTTCTGGGGCATCGGCAAAGTAACCGCCCATAAAATGCACAGCCTCGGCATTCATACCGGAGAAGACCTCCGTAAATGCTCCGAAGAATTCCTGCACCGGAATTTCGGGAAAAACGGGATTGTATACCACGACTTTGCCCATGGCAACGATCCCCGGGATGTCGAAGCCGTCCGGGTCCGGAAATCCGTCGGATGCGAAACGACCTTCGACAAGGATATCGAGACTCCGATGGCGCTTATCATCGAACTATACCACATTACAACGGAACTGACGGGACGTCTGCAAAAAGCTGATTTCAAAGGCCGTACCCTTACTTTAAAAATAAAGTTTGCCGACTTCACCATTAGAAATCACAGTCTTACCGTCGAATACAACCTGACGACATTGCCCCGGATTCTTCCCTTAGCCAAGCAACTGCTCCGGGAAACCGACCTTCAGGGAAAAAGTGTAAGGCTGATGGGACTCAGTGTATCGACACCTTCAAGTCCTCCGCCGGACAAAAAACCGACACAGTTGAGCTTTGATTTTTAAAAGTTTATTCCGGCATAAAAAAACTGTGCCGGATTTGAGTTCCGGCACAGTTTCACGCACTAAAAATCAGTTTTTCTCTTATTCTTTCTTCTTAAAATACTTCAGTTCTGTCAGAAAAGCCACCAACAAACCGATTCCGCCAAATACAAACAGACAAGCTCCGTAAATAATACTGATGACGTCTCCGGCCCTGTAATTCGTATCCCCCATTACATATCCGGGAATGCAATTCGAACAGATGACAAACCCGATCAAGAAGCCCAATCCGATACCGATCATCAAACAGGCTATCTTTAACGCGCTGAATGAAAAACGTCTCCCGCCAAACATGCCGAAATTCAACTTACCTTCTATCATCGAGGGCTCAAACTTATCGCCCAATTTCTCAATAATAGCCATGCGCTCTCTCCTTCTTACAAATAATTCAAACAATCCGTAAATACTTGCAAAAACGATAAATGTAATCAAAGGTGCAGTTATAAAGTCCATAATCTTAAAATTTTATTATATTCAACATTTATATTCCAAATCGCAGCGACTTTTTGTTCTTTGCCTCTTTGACGCCCGAAATCTTCCCCGGTTACAACATTTCCGTAAAAAAAATTTTTATTTTTAATCCCTGAAATATGTAACCGACAGGCAGGAGGTGCGTCAAAAGGACGACATGAACGAATTGGACGATACATACTACATCCGGAAAATACTGGACGGGGACATGGAATTCTTTTCCCGGCTGGTAGATCGGTATAGTCACCGTGTCTATTTACTCATTCTTAAAATCGTCCGTTATAAAGAAGAAGCAGAAGAACTAACACAAGACGTATTCGTAAAAGTATTTCAGGTGTTGCATTCTTTTAAGGGAGATTGCCGGTTTTCCACCTGGCTTTACCGGATAGCTTACAATACGGCTATCTCAGCAACCCGCAAAAAGAAACGTGAATTTTTATACATTGAAGAAAATACCATCGATAATGTCCTGGACGAAAAAGTACAGGAAACTTTAGATGATGAGCAGAACGAAGAGCAATTACAAAAACTGGAAAAAGCAGTAAGCCTGTTACCCCCGGATGAGCGCGGACTGATCAGCCTCTTTTACAACGAAGCTCATTCCATCGAAGAAATTGCTGAAATAACAGGCTTATCGGTCAGCAACATTAAAGTAAAACTGCACCGGGTACGTAAAAAACTATATGTTATCCTGAAGGAGGAAATATCATGAACAGGGAAGAATTAAACGACAAAGCGCTGCAGGAAATATTCAAAAGAATATCGGCAAGCCCGCTACCGGAAAAACTGAACAGGCAGATCATGCAAAAAGTTCAGAAAGCACGGAAAAGACGAGAACTACGAAACATTGCTATCGTTGTATTCACTTCTATTGCAATGCTGGTATCCGCCTGCTATGTATTGATTCATTACCTGGATTTCAATCCGGTTGAAGTTTTCAGCCCGGTACTGAAAAAGCCGGCAAACATTACCCTGTTCCCCGGCTTTACCCTTCTTTTGTGTGTTATGCTGCCGTCAACCTTACTCCTATGGATAGATTACCGGTTTCGAAAACATTTTAAAAATTTACTTTAAAAATTTTATTTTAAACGGGCTGCCAATATCCGGGCTGCCACCTCATGTTCCTTTACAGTCGGATGATCTTTCGTCGGCAAATAAGGAAAAAAACAAGAAGAGATATGCCTTCCCGGATTTTCCTTCCGGAGTATTTTCACACTCTTCTCTACATATCCCGGCCAGGGCGATCCTTTATCCACAATATTCATCGGCCCTAAAGCACATATAATCTGCGCTTTCGGATAAACCGACAGCAGATTCCGGACAAAACCGCAATAGCGTTCCACGATGGTTTTCTCGCCGGGAACAGGATCCAGTTTCGACAAAAGCCAGGAATCGTTCTGCATCACATTGATAACGACTATATCCGGCTGCCAGGATGCAAAATCATGCTTCCGGCTGTAATCATGCGGATTATCCAAATCATAGATATCTCCCAACACCTGATCGTACCAACTCACCATCAAACCGATTCCGCTTTTGGAAATTATGGCATAATCGGCATCTGCCAATTGAGCCGAATAACCGGTAAAAGCCTTCATCGGATTCCAGTAAAAACGATCTACCGGATTCTCCCCTCCTTCCACATCGGCTTCGTCTCCATGCCCTGAGGACACCGAATCGCCGTAATATTCGACTTTCAGGGATTTTGCCGGTGTCACCCGCAGACAAGCCTGTCCGTCCACCCACAAGGTATGGAGAAAACAACCCATTGTCGTCGGATCGGTCCGTCGTCTCAAGGTAAATTTATGCCATGTATCCGGCAAATGTTCAGCTATCCGGTAAAGCTTACGCCCGGGCGTACACCGGATGATCACAGGGGTATCGTATCGATCGTCGATCACCACCTGTACGTAATTATCCGGAGCGTCACTATCCATCTCTACTAGCAAAGTCGTCGTTTTACAGGTTAATTCCACCCCGCAAGCCGCCCAATACAACCCCAGACGATCGCCTTCCTTTACAACCCGGCCCAACTGCCGGAGCGTATCGTTATCGGCCGAAACAGCCTTCATCCCCACCTGCACGGGTAATCTTTCCGCCTTCAACTCTCCGAGCAATGCTATCAATCCGATCAAAATGAGTCCAATAACCTTCATCGCCTGACAAATAAATTTATTTCAGTTTTTCCAAAACCTGCCAACACTGGTATAAACCGCGGGGAACATGAAAACATCCTTTCCATTTACCTCCCTTCAAAGACAACAGAACTTCTCCCCGGCGATTCAAATAACCGAACCATTCCGGACATTCCGGATCCTTAAAATGTGTCCACACATAATCATGCACCCGCTTAAACCACTCCAAACACTCTTCCGAACCTGTCAGTTGATACCCCTTCAACATACTGATCATAGTCTCGATATGCACCCACCACAACTTCTGGTCCCATTCCAACTGCTGCTGAGGATGTCCCAAACGATCCATAAAATAGAAAATCCCGTCGTACTTTTCATCCCAACCGTATTTCACCATTTTCAAAGCAATATCTTTCGCTTTTTCCACCAGTTCCGGACGTTTCAGACGTACCCCCAAATCCATAATAAACCACATCGCTTCGATCGCATGCCCCGGATTGACCGACCGGCCTTCAAAAGTATCCGATAATTCCCCCTCCACCGTTACATTTTCCACCACAATTCCCAACTCCGGCCGGTAAAAAACATCCATTACCTCATGGATACAAACCTCCATGCATTTTTTCAGGTAATCCTCCCCTAATAAATGTTCGATCTCAAGAGCCAGATTACACAAAATCATCGGCAATGCAAAATTTTTCAGATTACGGGTTCCCGGATAAGCCTTGTTCCATTTCCCTTTGGGATTATCCAGCTTTGTCTGGATTTTATCGAACGTCTTCCTGGCAATTTCAGCATACCCGGCATCGCCGGTGGCCAGGCTCAATTGCCCGAAAGCCATCGTTGCAAAAGTATAAGAAAAGATATTATAAGGCTCGACCAACGGACGCCCCTGACGATCCAACGCAAAATACCAATTGTAATCCCCGTCATGACCGTACTTTTTCAGGAACTCTCCACCCTGCACAGCGCAATCAAGCCATTCCTTCCGTTTCTCCACTTTATTATAAAGCATGGCAAACATCCACACCTCACGGCCTTGCAACCAGATAAATTTATCGGTATCAAAGACCCGTCCGTCTCTCTCCAAACAAGTAAAATACCCTCCGTATTCCTTATCCTGTGAAAAATCGAGCCAAAAAGGCAACACATTGTCCAACAACTCACCTTTATATTGTTTGGCCAGTTGTTCAAAATCCATATCCATATCTTCCTATTTATATTGTAATAAAATCACTAATCGTCTGATATAAAACCGTAAATCAGATTAATTATTAAGAGTAATGATATAATAACAAACAAAAATAATCATTATTTAAAATATACCGGCATAATTATTAAATTATTTTAGAATATATCCTGTATATAGGAAATACTTTGATCTAATATCTGTTTTTTCCCTTTATCAGCGTTTGTAATAAAACCGGCTCATTGGTCGTGATATAATCGACACCTTTCTCCATCATCTCTTTCATGACTTCCGGCCGGTCCACCGTCCAGACATTAACCGTCATACCCAGACGATGACATTCTTCCACCCAGGAAGGATGCTGCTGGATAACGGCGTAATTATAGTCTACCCCCGTACATCCCAACTCCTTAATCTGTGCCGGAGTTAAATCACTTGATAAATAAGCGGATCGTACCCGGGGAGAGCACCTTACAATCTCTTTCAAAACATGTTTACTGAATGAAATATATTCGGTTTTCTTTTCCAGCCCGGCCTTTTTTACCATTTGCAACACCAGTTCAACCACGCGCGTCTCTTTCTCCGGTGTCGAATGAGGCTTTATTTCCAATATCAACCGGGTTTTACCGATTTTTTTCCCGGCTTTCAGATATTCTTCCAGCGTAGGAATACCTTCGCCGTTTGCCAGCCGGATATTTTTCACATCTTCGTAAGTACTTTTCTCGATCACGATTCCTTCCACCACCGCATCGTGAACAACGACCGGCACACCATCAGAGGTCAGCTGGACATCAAACTCACTACCGTAACATTTAATTCCACCGGCTTCCTGTAACGCTACAATCGAATTCTGGGCCGAATTTTCTTTGTTCCAATACCCGCGATGGGCAATCACTTTCGGCCCGTTTTCAGCCTGAAGCTGTATACAAAAACCCAGCATAACCAACCAGGCTAACAGAATATTTTTCATAAACAAATCGTTTTAAATTCAATCATATCAACCGGTCAACGAACGGCGACTGCCGTAACAACAGCCCGTTGAACCCCATTACTACTCGGCTTTATCGTTTCTTTCCCATTAATCAACATACAGGATGACCCACCTCCGTCCAAGTTCAGAGCATCCACACAACCCAAATCTTTCAAAATACAGGCCACATCTTCCAAAGTCAAACCAGATACACCCGGGGTAACATTCCGTCCCTCACAAACAAAAAAGATCAGTTTTTGATCCCTGGTTATGCCGATAGCTGAACGGGGATGATTCGCCAATGCACCGATTCCACTGGCATCCCCGAACAACTCCTGGCTGTATGTATTCTGATAAACATCAGCCTTTACCAGTACAGGTCCCCCGCCGATAGCGTGTCTGACGTTCCATACCCGTCCACCTTGAGGAAAATCGGCAGAAGGCTCCTGAAGAGGGGTTTCTTCTTCATTATTTTGCGCCGGAGCGGGATAAGCATACATCTGATCTCCGACAGTATATACCCAATTTACATCATAAACGCCGTCATTTCCGACACCGAAAGCTCCCCGCGTCGGATAGAACGTAAGATCAGACTGCCACACAGGCTGCGCCGGGGCCAATATTCTCCCCTCCTTACACAACATACTTACCGTATTCCCATCCCAGAAATAACCTGCATTCATTATGACTGCCGGCTTCACCGTTTCTGTTTCGTAAAACTGTGCCGGAGTCTTACTGCCGGAAACATCTCCCAAAATCAAAAATTCGGCCTCTTTTTCCGTATCTACAACAGCAATGTATGCCACAGCATTCTTGCCTCTCAACACAGCAGGCGACTTATAAACTTTCAAATAAACAGGTAACTCTCCAAATGCATTTGTCACTTGCCACCCTTGTGCTTCCGGACCGGAATCCCCTTCCCCCGGTTCAGGATTTCCCGAAGGGAACTCATAATCCGGCTTACCTCCACCCTCGCTCCCGCAACTTATCAATACTCCCCAAAATACCCATACGATCAACCCTAAAAAAAGTCCTTTCTTCGTCATAACCCTGTTTTTACAAAAAATCATTCTTTTTTCATCCTTTTTTTAATAACCGGATACAAATATTCAGCATATCTCATAAACCCCAAATCCGTAAAATGTATACCGTCAACAGTTGCCTCAGCATCATCACCTATTATCTTTTCAGAAGGCAACAGCCAAATCGATTTTTCACCCGCTTTCTTCAATCTGTCGAATACGATATGTAAAGCTTTATTTTTCCGCTCGATCTCCTGCTGCATGACCCGATCGTATTTACTATGCGTAAAAGGCGGATCTTCAACAAAAATGACAGGTACATCCGGAGCCTTATCCCGGATAATCCGGAAAAAACGTTCGGCTTTCTCTTCTATCTGCTGCACACTGGCATTGGGTACAAAATCTAAAATATACAGAGCGGCATCCCGGTTTGTCATTATTCCGGCGATCTCATAATCCAACTGCCCGTTTCCGCTAAAACCCAAATTCACAAACTCCCGGTTCAACCGGCGGGAGAGGATATTGGTATGAGCCATTCCCGGACGCGAAGCACAGCCTCCCTGCAAAATACTCGTACCATAACACACCACGGGTTTGTCCCGAACGGGTAAATCCACTTTAGGCTGTCCGATCGAAGCTGTCGAATCTACCCCTATTTCCAGAGAAACAACTCCGTCATACAATGGCAGATAAAGCATATATTCCCGCTCTACAGGCTCCATATTGGAAATGATCACAGCCGTATTCTCTTTACCCTCCGGACGGGCAACATTGACAAAACGCCATTTCTTACCTTCTAACGTATACAAATCCAACCCCTGAATCCCCGTCAATGCCATGTGGCTCATAGTTACCTGAGCCCGTAATGTCCAGCGTACGGCAATAGCTTTGGAATCGGAAACAAAACGTATCGCTAATCCAGCCGTATTTTTTCCCAGTTCCCAAACAGGAGGACGGGTATTTCCGTTCAGCAAAGCCGGTAAACGCTCGTATCTGGTTTCCGTCTTTTCCGATATTTTCCCCAAAAGCGGAAAATCGGAAGCGGGATAATAAACAAACTGGGCCTGTAATGTCATTCCACACAAACACCAAAGCAATATAAAAACGAAAAACTTCATTGAATTCACATTTATTTTACCAAGTCCATGGACTCATTTATTGTATTTGCAATTTATTTAAATATAAGTTTTACAACAGCATATACCGACGTTTTAATTGCAGATTTCAGATTTACAATTTTAGATTATACCCACAGTCCTTCCCTGCAAAAAGAAGAGTCGTAAACCATAAATCAAAAATCGTAAATCGTAAATCGTAAATCAAAAATCGTAAATCAAAAATAAACCGGTCAAAAACAACATCCGGTAACTTTTCTATCCTTCGGCAATACAAAAGACAAAAACTATTTATGGACAGTCACCAGATAATTATCGATACCTTGTTTGACATATTGCCATTGATTTTTTTGTTTCAAATGGATCATATCAAACAGAAAATAACCGTCACAGGCATGAATAGCAGCATCCACCGACTTCGTTATCGCCTGATTGACGACAGCATCTCCGGCCGTTGCCCACTGACCGTTGCCGACATCCGGCCCTCCGATAACGGGCGCAGCTCCTTTAATAAGGTCCATCGCGTTCCGGCAAAAACCCTGAATCGTCCATTCCGTATTCCCGTAAACAGCGGTAGGTGCAGCATAAGCTCCTATCAATATCTGATCCATATGATCTGCGTAACCGTAATTTTTATAATCTGCCGTCGCCCATGAATATTTCAAAGACGTATTGTAATCGGGACTCGCCCAATTTACACCGTTGGCGTAATAAGTTGAATACCATCCACCTACATACACGCCGAATTTAACTTCCGGATTACGGGCCTTTATCCGGGTGCGGGCCTTTACCATAAAATCATGAACAACCTTTACCCTGAATTCGAGCCATTTTTTAAAATAAACCGGCACCTCAGACGGAATATTTCCTTCCGTTATATCTGTCCGCATAACATCTCCCGGAAAATCAGCAATTTCATGTCCTAAAAAAGCTTCAAACTTTTTCCGGGTATAATCCGAAAAATCACTGGCTAATCCCTCAAAACGTCCCCGGTCCAGAATAATACCGTCCAAACCTTCATAAGCAGCCAGATCTTCCAGCAAATCGCAAATATAATTTTGCACATCTTCGTTTACCGGATTAAAAAAACGTTCTCCGCCGGTTTGCTCATCCAAAGCACTGTGTATACCGCTATCGGACAATTTATAGGTTACCCAGGCCGCTTTTTCATCATCCCTGAAGACAACCCCTGCATTTCCCAAAGCCGTCACATTTCCTCCGACAAAAGTATTGAAACCGGCATGCACCCGCAGGCCCAAACGATGTCCTTCGTCGATAAAGGCCTGTAAATAATCCCAGGTTGCCGTACGGTTGACTTTCGTGTACACACCAGACACCCAGGCTCCCAACCATTCGACTTGACTGCCGGCAGTTGTTTTAAACAATACATCTCCGTTTGTAGGCCGGACATCCACAACAATATCGGTAAATCCGGACTCCTTTGCCAACCCGAGATCTCTGGCTATGTTTTCTTTACTATTTGCAAAATCCGGGAAATTGGCTGCCGCATCTATCCAGATATAGCGGGTTTTTTCTGCCTTCGGATCGGTCTCCTCCTCATCGTCGTCCCCGAATTCCCAGGAATGTTTATTCCCGTCATCTCCACACCCCACTCCCAGAAAACCGGACAAAACAACCGCAAAAAACGCATAAAAAACTGACTTCCAAACATTATTCATACAAAATACACGTATATAGAAACTGTGTCAAAACTTTCCCCCTTTATAAAGGAGGCAGAAAGTTCCGACACAGTTTTCAATTTATTACAAATCTATACAATCAAACTGATACCCGGCAATACAACCATTGGTAAACATGAAATAGAGATACAGATAATATCCGTTATCCGAAACCCGGAATGCCACGTCCGCCGTACCGTTTCCATTAGCAGGCTGTCCGATGTATTTCGGACCGAAACCGGTAACTCCGCCGTCATACGGAGAAGCCCATTCCACAACCGGATTACCGGAATCCCATCCCCATTCTGTTGCCACAGCTCCGGTATAATTGGCCAAAGAAGAAACATTGAGCATAAATACCCGGTCGGCATCTCCCCAGGTCCACGGATTTACCCAGGCATAACTCATATATTTGCCTTTGTTGAACTCAACATAGTCAACCGTATTGCAATAGAAATTCGGATTCAACGGATCGAGTTTCTGACGGGTTACGTTCGTTGCACCGTTCACCCAGGCAGCCGTATTGTCGGCATAGGATACCACGAAATAATCACTGTTAACATCCGTAGCCGAAGTATAGATCACATCACAATGCAATCCCCATACGGTCGGACCCGTTACGGTTACGATTTCCGGAGTCTGGGATGTCACCTGCCCCCCTACGATCGTCCAGCGGGCAAATGCCGTTGTATTTACAATCGGAGCCGTAATAATGGCATCTCCGTCCACACTACCTCTGACAGAAAACTTACGTCCAAGTTCATATTGAGGCGTATTCTCATAAGAGATCAACTCCTGAGGCGTACCGGTAACTCCGGCTATCTTCCATATCTTAAAATATTTATTATTGGCACCGTCGTTAGGCGACAAATTACAGATCAAAATATTCCCCGCTTCATCTCCCGTCGTATTGAAGTTGATCAGATTTCCGGTGATAGCCCCCAAATCGATCTCACCGACTTTCTCTCCGGTTTTTGCATCGATATAAATACTCTTTTCAGCACGGGTATTCAGAACAATATACTTACCGATCGCAGCCATACCACCGGTGAGATTAGCCGTCGTTATACCTAAATCCGCATTCAGTTTCTTGATAAACAATTCTTTCACACTACCTTTCCGGATACCGACATTCAGTTTTTCCGGCAACCGTTTCTGCACGGTATAAACACTCTTGGTAACACCGTCATGGGCCGTTACCGTCAATTGCACGTCCTCGTCATAATTCAGGGCCACAGTCCTCGGGTCCGGAGAAATTGTCGCATGATACGAAAGGGTAACATCCGCCAACACTTCGCCGATATTATCGGTAGACACCAGAGACACCGTTTTTTTATCCTGATCGATCACTCCGGAAATGCCCAGGCCCGGCAAATTGAATTCCTCCAGCAAACAAGCCGTACTTTTACGAATCTCTCCTTTTACGATATAGCGGTTGCTTTCTTTCCGCTGATTCTTAACGGTTACGACGTTCTCCTTCGTCAAATCCATGTACAACAAAGCAGGACTAATCGTCACATTATCCGCCAACGATGCACTCATACGCATATTGGTAAACTTATCCATCGTCATCACATTGTCCGTGTTTTCCGGATAGTAATAAGGAATAACAATGATAATCTCATTTTTTCCTTCTTCCACAATACCCTTAAAATTACCGGAACCATCCTCGAAAGTAGCCGTTATACTACTTATACCGACAGCAGCAACATCCGGCACTACTGTTTCCACATCCTGGCATCCGCCTAGTAAAAGACACAACGCCGCGATCAATTGTAAAATCGTATATTTTTTCATAGTCGCAATCATTTTATTTCCATTCGTCATATTGTTCGATACCCGAATTGTTCGACAACTCTGAAGAAGGAATCGGTAACACATAGGTTTTTTCTAAGAACTTTCTGTCCTGGAAATCACAATCCACATATTCATACCGGTTGTCAGCACCTTCAGAAGTGATTTTCATACCGTGGCAACGGTAATTGTTATACTCCTTATGAGCTAATTTCCAACGACGCATATCCCAATACAAATGTCCTTCATAAGCCAATTCAATTTTCCTTTCCTGACGGATAGCAGCCATCAACTCTTCTCCGGTAAGTCCGGATTTAGCAGGTAAGCCAACCCCCGGACGGGTTCTTACAGCATTCATATCAGCCAGTGCCGCGCCCGTATTCCCCAGTCTGAAATTAGCTTCCGCACGATTCAGATATACTTCTGCCAAACGGATTTCCACCCAACTCTGATCGCTATTATAGGTATAATCCGTATGCGTTTCATCCATCAACTTCCGCAGATAATACCCCGTTGTCGTTTTTCCCTGACAATAAGGGTCGTTACCGTACTCCAGGAATCTTCCCTTCGTTCCGCCGACGCTATTTTCCATCGTATTGCCTTTCCATTCGCATCCGTTATAGATAACCGTAGCCTGAAAACGAGGCTCCAGTTCTTCATACGGCGGCCGAACAGTCGTACCGTCTGCAACATGCCAAGGACTCCAGTCTACCTGAGTACCATCCGCTTTCTCATACGACTCCACCATTTCCTGTGTCGGAGTTCCGCTGCCTCCGCCATTTTCAATTTCTCCAAAAGGTGCATATGATTTGTCGAATCCATGAGACGGTCCCGTCCTCAAATATTCGTATTCCAGAATAGCTTCCGAATTGCCGCCTTTCCAGGCATCCCCATAAGCATCGGTCAAACTGTACATCTGCAAATTAAATACCGAGTCGGCACTGGCTTTCACCTTATCCCAGCGTTCTGCATAAAGCATTGCCCTGGATTTAAAAGCGAATGCAGCCCCCTTGGTGATCCGGCCTCTATTTTCTGCCCCCCATTCTTTCGGTAACACAGAGGCAGCATAATCCAGATCTTTCTCAATCAGATCATAGGTTTCCTCTTTCGTACTGCGATTCTTGTTTTTCGACATATTCAAATCCGTATACAAAATCACACCTCCATGCCGTTTTGCCAGTTGGAAATAAAGATATGCCCTGAAAAAACGAGCCTGAGCCTCTAATTTCGCATTTACGTCCGTAGAAAACGTAGAGTATTTCTGCATTGTAGCCAAAAATTCGTTAATCCTCCGGATTCTTTCATAGGTTGCCCCCCAGGTGCCCAACAGATTCTGATCCGGCGATATAAGCGCGGGATTGAATACATAATAGTTGGCATCCCCGGCCAAAGCCCCCATCGATACCGACCCGTACTTAAAGGTATTGGTCAGTCCTTCCGTCAAATTACTGTTAAACTGGGCATTCCCGAACACCCCGTAACGATCGATATATGCATAAAATGTATTCAGGTAAAGATTCGCACTCGCCTCATCCTGCCAAATCATTTTATCGGATACCCGGTCGGTCGGTGTCGTATCCATAAAATCCGTACACCCTGAAAATCCGATCATCCCGACCAGTACAGCTAATTTTAATATTGTATATTTCATAATATTCGACTATTTTAATTAGAACGACAAATTAACGCCTACAGAGAATATCCGTTGTTGCGGATAATATCCGTTGGATACATTCGGTTGTTCCGGATCGATATTGTATTTCTGCAGTTCACTGATTGTAAACAGATTTTCCCCTTCCACATACACTCTTAAATTGGAAATACCCACGGCATTCATCCATTTTTGCGGGAAAGTATAACCGATCTGCATATTTTTCAAACGCAGATAATCCCCGTTTTTATACCAGAATGTAGAAGAATATGCATTATGCGTTGTCGGGGAATCGATTGTCAAGCGAGGTAATTTAGCACCCCGGTTATCTTCCGTCCAGGCATTTTCGACCAAATAGCGGGGAGAATTTGCATCGTGGTAAAAAGACAACGTCATTGAGGAATTATCCATACCGACACCTTCATAAACTCCGGTCAACGCCACATCCCGTCCCAATGCTCCCTGGAACATAAACGACAGGTCGATACCTCTCCAGGATCCGTTAAAGGTAAAGCCACCGACAAACTTCGGATAAGCATTCTTACCGACATAACCACGGTCCTGGTCATAAGTGATCTTACCGTCCCCGTTTCTATCCATGTAAATAATATCTCCCGGACGCAATTTTCCTTCATCACCGGGCAACATAGCCGAATTATCAATTTGCTCCTGGTTTTGATACAAGCCCAAAGCAATAAATCCGATCTGACTACCCACTTCTTTACCCGTTAATTTCAAGTAATCAGGGGTATTGATGTCGTCCGTATACCTCAACCAAATCCGCTTCGTATACGTTCCGTTCAAAGCTACCTTATAAGCGAAATCTCCGATCCGGTTACTATGGCTCAACACAAATTCAAAACCTTTATGTTCCTGTTTGTTCTTGTTTTCATAAGTCTGGTGGTAACCACCCCATGAATCGGGGAACCCACCCGTAACCTTACTCAACATATCGTAAAGGTATTTATAGAATACATCCACTTCCAGACCCAGTTTACCACCCCACATCGATAATTCGATACCACCGTTATATTGTAAACCCTTGGCCCAGGTCAAATTGAAATTAGGAACGACATTGGTCATCAATCCGCTGACAGCCTGTCCTCCGATCACAGCAGCCGGAGCATCCAGCGGCTTCAGGGTTGACAAGTCCATATAAGCATTTATACCTTCCGTCATACCCGTCAATCCCACACTTCCTCTCAACTTCAGGTTATCTACATAAGGCAATGCTTTTTTAAACCATTGTTCTTCCGACATTCTCCAACCCAAAGAAGCAGAAGGGAACGGAGCCCAACGGTTGCCTTTCTTCATACCGCCGAATTTATAGCTGCCGTCATAACGGAAAGCCAGCTCTGCCAGATAACGATTGTCATAATCGTAATTCAAACGGGCTGCAAATCCGACATTCCGCTGATCGTAACTGCTACCGGCTACCGAAGATTTATCGGTGCCTTTATTGACAGATTGCGAAAGTTCATCCATACCGGCAAAATTAAAACCGGTCACATAGCCGCTCATATCGTTTCCTTTTTTCTGAACAGTTTCCATCAATGCCATAAACGCCACTTTGTGCTTACCGAATTGATTATCGTAATTCAAACTGGTATTGGTCGTAATATGCTCATAATGAGTCGTTCCTTCAGACAAGGCATATCCTTCCGACTTCTCTTTTATCGCGTAGTTTCTGGGATCCCAGGCTTCCGTATATTGAATATTGTCATTTACAGAACCCGGACGCGTAGCAATCATCGTTCTGTAAGGCGTAGAAAAAGCTTTTGACAGATTATAAGCCGCATCATAAGCCACCATAAATTTAGCTTTCAATCCTTTTACCCAGGGCACATTGTAATTCAAGGCCAAATTCGTTTCCACAACCATTTTACGGTTTTTATTATAACCGGAGAGCTCTGTTGCAGCCTCGGGACTTACCCACGTACTGGCCGTTCTGGTAGACACCGGCAGACCGTGATACATTTTGGGTGCATAAGGATGAGCACGCATAGCCTGTTGCGGAATGTTATTCCAATCTCCCGGATTGGCCGAAAAACCGGGTTGTCTCCGCTTTTCAATACGACCGGCAATACCTACCGTCAAATCCAGATTATTGGCAATAGTCGCATCGATATTGGAACGCAGATTGATACGGTTGTATTTGAATCCTTTCACATTACCTTCCTGATTGTAGCTTCCGATAGAAGCAAAATACCGTAATTTTTCAGAACCGCCGCTGGCATTCACATTATAAGTATAATTGCGTCCCAGGTCAAATGTTTCCTTATACCAGTTGGTGTTTCCCCAACCGTCGGAATCATCTCCATTCAGCATCATCTTCACATGCTCATCGGAGAAAACCGGAGCATTCCCGTCCATTTGACGAGCTTTATTGTACCAGTAAGCATACTCCGGTCCGTCCAGCATTTCCAACATTACCGCATTCTGGCTGACGCCATAAGAACCTGTAAACGTTATTTTGGAAGGAGCAACCTTTCCTTTCTTTGTCGTTACAATAATCACAGAGCTGGCATCCAAACCGTAAATAGCGGCAGAAGATGCATCTTTCAAAACTGAAATATTCGCGATTTCATTCGGATCTATTTCAGTAAAGTCACGCTGTACACCGTCCACAATATATTTTGCTCCGGCACCGCGAACGATAATACTGGCTCCGTCACTACCCGGCTGCCCGGAAGTCTGGTAGGAAATAACACCCGTAACCAAACCTCCCAAATGGTTAGCAATATTACCTACCGGAGCCCGCAATAATTCTTCCCCTCCGACCTGTGCCACCGATCCCGTCACGCTGGCCCGGCGCTGAGTGCCGTAACCGACAACGACAACCTCGTCCAAATTAGCTACATCATCCTGCAAAACAATGTCTATAACGGTTTGATCCTTCAAGGTTACTTCCTGGGTTTTATACCCCAAAAAGGAATAAGACAATATTTTCGGACCTTTTACATTAGCAGGAATTGTCAAAGAATAAAGACCGTTCACATCGGTTGCCGTTCCGATGGTCGTCCCTTTCACCATTACCGTAGCACCGATAACAATATCTCCTTTACTATCCGTAATTTTACCTTTGACGACAGACTGCGCGAACGCCATCCCCGCCGAAGTAAACACCATTAACAATGACAATATTGCTATTCTCATTATCAGGCAATTTCGAAAAAACAGAATGCCTCTTTTCATAGGAATGTTTTTTAATTAATAATTGAATTTAGGATTTTATTTAGTTGACTCTTGAATTGCTTCTTCCAGCGTATCCCACCAATCCCTGTTGATGATATGAACGATATCGAACAGCATAAGTCCGTCTCCTTTTTGCAAAGCCATTTTTACCGCCCGCTTAAATTGTTCCCGGTTGCCGTTGTACTGATCGACATAAATACTGCCCGTAACAGGCACATCGCCGCATACGATCTCTTTGGCCAATTGAGTACCGCCTTCTACAGAATACCAATAATCACGGCCTTCTCCCATCGCTGCCTCTGTGCGGTTTTTCATATTCGCCTCGTTCAATTGCTTCACCTCCTCAATCGTTACTTCGTTATAATACAGACCGGTCATGTATACATCCAGCAAATGGGCATATCCGGTTTTTTTATAGGAAGGCGTCGCCCAATCGTAATGCCTGGAAGGATCGTATTTCCGGCTTGCCCAATTTACGCCCAACTCATAATACACCGGATACCAGGCTCCCGTATAATCCCCCAGTAAAAGGTGACTATTGATCTTTTTTACTTCTTTCCGTACCTCTTCCATAAAAGAAGTAATCACCCAAGACCGCCATTCTACCCATTTTTTAAAATGTTTTCCCGGCTTCCACACATCCTTACCGTTTTCTTTGGTCCAATAAATCAAATCTTCCGGAAATTTCTCCACTTTTACCCGGGCGTATTTTTCGAATGCTTTTTTGGACAACTCACTGAAATCCGAGGTAATACCGTCATAACGTACCCGATCCAGCACGATTCCGTCCAGGTCCTTGTACTTTTTCACAACCTCTTTGATAATATCCAGCTCGTATTTCCGAACTTCCGGATTCGCGGGATTGAGCATCCCGTTATAATTCCAGGTCATTTCAGAAATAGGCATAATCCGGTCGATCCAATACACCTGCGACTGCCATTCCGGATGCTCTTTATAAATAATGCCTCGCTGATGGAAATTATGACCACCGCTAAAAACATTCATCGACGCATGTACCCTCAGACCGATCTTACGGGCCTCTTTTATAAAAATGCCCAACATATCATAATTTCCGGCACGCGTAATGCCTTTCCATTCACCCATGTAGGGGGCATAATCACTTTTGTAAAGCACTTCACCCATAATGGATTTGATATCCACCACCACATCCGTAAAACCGGTTTTCTTTACCTTATTTAAATAATAAGCAATCGAATCCGGATAACTCAAACGTTTGTAGTTAGCCTCACAATCAAACCACATGTACTTCGGTTTAACCTCTGCTTTTGCCCCAAGAACCAACATAATCAGAAGGGGCAGTAGTAATTTTTTAATCATCAATCCCAATTTTATTACATTAACCAATAATAAGTCTCAAAAAACGTTTATATAAATTGTAAATTTTAGATTGTAAATTTTAGATTATCTGGCAAGCTGATTCGGCATCAAATTCTTTCAGTCCAAAATCGTCAATTTAAAATCTGTAATTAAAACGTTCGTTTTTTTTAGTCGAAAACCGACCGGTCTATAAAATTCATCTTTCTTCTTGTCATTATTCCTTAATTTCCTGGCAAATAAAAGATTACTTGCCATTAGCGCCACACACTATTTATTAAATCACCTTAAAGAAAATCGACCATTATTATGGAACATTTACAATGTGCACCGTTTTATTTCTACAAACAACATAGAATAGCGAACAATTAGTAGACACATTTTAAAAACACGACAAATATAATTAAAAATATTTATTATAAAATGTTTTCAAGAAAATGTTTTTAAAAATATTTAAAAATAAATTTTAACACACTCACATCAACTGAGAATATGGCACAAAATCTTAAAATATAAGTATGGATTATTGAAAAAGAATAATAGATAGATCTATTATCTATCAGATATTTAAAATATCCGATTTTATCATACAATTCAGCGTGGCTTTACCGTTTTAGGATAAAGCCACACTGAAAATTTACACGGGCATCCCGTTTATATCCACACGGATCATATCGAAAGGGGTCAAAAAATGATCGAACAAAACGGCAAACTCCTCCCGGGAAACCGGGCGATTCGGCTTGTAATCCCGGAGTCCCAGATCTCCCCAGGCCTTCCGGATATGTTCAGCCGTAATTCCCTCTTTTTCCAAAAATACCCCCAGAGCCACCAACAAATTCTCCGTCTCTTCTACGGAAAGATATTCCCCGGAAGCTTCCATTTTAAACGTCGGATACAAATCGGCCAATCCCTGGCTCAACTCACTCACCCCGACAGGTTCATCCTTTCTAAACCAAGTTTCATTCGCCCAATTAATACTTCTGCCTTCTCCCTTCAGAATCCCGCAAACTCCGATTCGCTGCAACGCTTTGAAATGCGGATGATCCTTCGGCAAATCGATGTAGGGCATCAGATAACCACCGTTTTCCAACAGCACCTTCTGCACTTCGCGCACAGTCACCTCCCTTAGTTCTCTGTTTTCTTTAACAGCCAAAGCAGCCAATATTCCGGCAGCCTGCCCCAATTGGGTTACCACCGGTTGCAAGCGCGTACATCCGTTTACGATATTGGAAACGGACACCGATTTTTCTGCCACAATCAAATCCGTTACTTCTTTGGGAAGCAATACGCCCATCGGAACATTGTAAGAAGGTACCGGCCCGAATGTCAGGGATTTCAGCTCTTCCTGATTCGGATACGCCTGATGGTGGTGGTCCACCGGGTAATCGCCGACGGCAATCCCCGTACGATACAAGGTATAATCGTAAGGACGAAGTATCTGATTCACATTAAAACGCACCACGCCCTGTATACGACGGGATTCCCGGTGATACGGGATAAAAGGCAGCAAGTCTTCCGTCGGATACTCATCATCCGCCAAGCCCAGATTTTTACTTCCGAGTTCATGTTGCATATAATACAAATAGCACAAAGAACGGTGTTTGGCTTTCTTCAGTTCAGCTTCCCGTCCTTTCTCATCCATTTCGATAATATTCGTATAATAGTCATTGCCCTGCATCGGCCAATTGATCATATACTTGTTATTCGGCAATTTTCCATATCGCATCACCATATCGAAATCCCAGGGTTTCAACACGGAATCGGTACAATTCTGGGATTTACAGGAGCAGTAAAACAGAGAAGGATCATAATTTTCCGGACGTTCGATCGTCATATCCGCTTCCGGTCCATAATCTTTCAAAATCATGGCGTATGTCAGGTCCTGTATGATATCACAGTTTTTATCTCCGGCCCAGGCCTCTCCGCTGATATTCCGGTCCTCAATCCCGATATCGTACTTTACCCCGCAGGCTTTTGCCACATCCCCCAATTCTGTAGCATCGATCAGGATATCAGCTTCAAATACCTCCTGTTTTCCATTATGATCGGCCACGACTTTCCAGCCCGTTGCCGTTTTTTCTGCGGAAATAAACTTTGTCTCATATTGTACCGTCAGATTAGGCTCACGGGCTGCCATATTTTTGTATATCCGGGCACCGACAGAGGGTTCGAACAACACATTGCTCACCCAACCGGTAGCCAGAGCCCCCAGACTCCCGTAGTGAGCCACCAAGCTATCCCTGAATTCACCGAATATCCCGGCCGGCATTCTGTAATTACCGTCTACGGCACTGACGCCTGCCGATGTCAACATACCTCCCAGCCACAAATGTTCTTCCAATATGATCGTCTTTGCTCCCAGACGTGCCGACTGAATACCCGCAGCCACACCGCTGGCACTTCCTCCGATCACCAAAACCTCGGTTTTAGGCCCGGAGCAAGCGCTGCAAAAAAACAAAGCGGCAAATACAACCGATAAAATTATTCTATTTTTCATTAGCCGATACCATTAAAGTTTTATACCGAAATGTTCACAATACCGCTCATACAAACAGGGCGCCTGCAGATAGGCCGAATTAGGACTCATAAAATGAGAAAATTCAAATGTTATGGCATTTTCCATACCGGCCTTCCGGGCTGCTTCCAATTTCAATAACAATTTCTCCCATTTGATCGGGAAAAACCGAATCGGCATATCCCGGTCAAAAGACTCGATGTTGGTCCAGCAATGCATACCGTATTTATCGGCCAGCTTCTTATTGATCTCCAGGTAGCCGGGCAACTCATGATAATCGACCTGACCGTCCTGAAATGCTAAAATATCCACAGCCCCCTTCACATTATCCAAAATCTCATTCCACTCCGCTTCATGCTGCTGCACAGAAATTGCCTGATCTCCGGACATCACCTGATCGGTTTTTACGCCATGAATATAAGGCGAAACCAATGTCGTCAGATTCCCGGATACAGCTTTGGCATGTTTGCCGACTTCAGCGTAAATTTTCGACATATTTTTGGTGCGGCGGCTGATTTCCTGTGACAAATACCATCCCTGGAAAGAGCGATGATGCCCGTATTTTTTCCATACTTCATCAATCAACCGCATATTCAAATCGATCTCCTTCTGAAAAGAACCCTCTATCCAATATTTCCCGGAATCATACATACCGAAAAAATATTTCATATCGTATTTATCAGCCAAAGTCAAAAACAATTCGACCAGATCTACAGGAGGATAATACACATCTTCCGTAGCCAACAGCGAATCGAAAGGAGAAGCGATCCATTTTCCCAGGCCCGAACGAATCATAACGACAGTGTCGATCCCCATTCTCTTCATCGCCCTGAAATCGGCATCCCATTCCTTTATCCCCCAATTCTGATGGGGAATATCCCAACTGACCTCATCCAAAAAAGTCGCTTTAATCGGCATCCCCTTAAATATTCCCGGTGTTTCGAAACGCTTGTTGTCCAATTTTTCCGAAGCCCGGCTTCCACTTTCCATCGCCCCTAATTTTTCCAAATCCACATGCCCCTCTGAGGCTGAAAGCATCGACGGCAGCATAAAAGCAGAAGCTCCACAAGCCATTTTTTTCAAAAAATCCCTTCGGTTATTCGATCCTTTTTCCATAGTAAATTAGTTTTACACAATTATTATATAGCATTCATTCATTTCACCATTCATACGTCATCGGTCAGGTTCTCCAAAACCACCGGATACGCGTAAACAAAACAGCCACCCCAGCAGATAGCATCGTCAAAACGATTCCCTTCAAAAACCCCAGCCATGCGTTATTGTCCAACAGCTCCAGATAAGGAGTCATCCCCAGTAATCCCAGCAAAGGCATAACGACCAGACTCGTCGCAACATAAGCAATCATCGGATTTTGTCCGGCCATAATCAAAAATTTCAAAGCCTTCCGGTACGGATAGTAATCACACATTATATTGAAAAAAAGCAAGGCCATAAAAGCCAGACCGGAAGTCACAAAATAATAACTGTACGTAGAATGATCCTTACGAATTCCCCCTTCGAAAGCTTCGAAAAAAAGTCCCAGCAACAACAGATAACCTCCCGTATAAAATAACTTTTTCCAAAGCCGCTCATAATCACCCGCCCCTTTCCGTAACAATAACAATCCGAAAATCAGCAATAAAACGGTCACACAAAGATTTACCAATAGCCAACGGGCATACAAACCGCATAAGTTACCCACAATCAACCCAAGCGTCAATATGATCAAACAAACGGGCACACATTTTCTTCTGTTATCCTTTGAAGAGCTTGCCTGCCGCATCCACTCCTGTAAATACTCTCCGGCTACAATTCCCGGAATAACAATAAACAGATACTTCAGATAATTAAAATGATACATCCAGGGAACCGGCGTATAATCAAACAAAACCTTCACCCAGGAACCCTCTGTCGTACTTCCGAGAAACACAGCCATCACGAAAGGCAATACGCCAACACATACCCAAGGCTTCCCAAACGTCAGAATATAAATGCATGATCCGAAAACAGCCATGTTCGCCAATACCAGTACAATAATATTGCTGTATCCGAAAGAAAATTCCCTTCCTCCGGCATAAGACAGATTCACCAAAATCAAAGCTCCGACCAAAAAAGCCCCGGCCTTTACCGCACGGTGTCCCCACTCCGGCAACTTAAACGGGAGCCGCATAAACATCGGAAACAGCAAAACAAATCCACCCAGCGATATAAGCCAGGCCCGGCTGTCCTGGGGCGAACTCAACGTCCAGGGGTATAAATGCTGTATGTAAATGGCAAAAAAAGTAAGTTGCCCCCCTCTCAGCAAAGCAGCTTTCAATAAACAAACCCGGGAAACACCTCCAGCAAGTTTTTTACCGATAGAAAAAGGGAAAGCCGCTCCCATAGCAAACAGAAAAAAAGGAAAAACCAAATCCACCCATGTGATTCCATATACCGTCGGATCAAAATGATGATCAGGAGGAGGAACCTGTGCATGATACATCCAACCGGGTAAAATGCCGAAGGCAATCGTTGCCGAAAGTATCATCGTCAAAATAGCATAGCCTCTTAAAGCATCCAAAGAATAAGCTCTCTTATCAGCACACATCAGTAATAAACTATTTTTTAATTGTAGATTTTCAGATTGACGATTTTAGATTGAATCCACAATTCCCCCTGTAACTCCAAAAAACCGTAAATCTAAATGAAAATATCCCAAGCAATTTCAAAATTTCGCTCAAATATACACCACTTTTTTAAATTTACAAGCATTATTATTAAATTATTTTAAAATATAGTTTTTAATACTGCGAATTGAAACTTACCAATTAACCTTCAACGTTTGTCGAACGTTTTAATTACAGATTTTATATTGACGATTTTAGACTGAAAGAATTGATCACGAATCTGGTTGCCGGATAATTTAAAATTTACAATCTAAAATTTACAATTTATATGAACTTTGAAAAACAAAAAACGGAGTCTGAAAATGAATTCAGACTCCGTTTTTCACACGTACTACAATTACAAATTCTTTACCGATAGGTCAGAATTTATACGATACCCCCAAAGAAGCTGTAATAGCACTGGATGTATAATGTCCGCTAAAAGTATCGATCTGGGTCGGTATTACGATATTATTATAGGTATAGGAACCGTCCCGCCCGATACCCTGAATATACAGGAATGCAAAATCGAATTGCAGATTTTTATACGGTTCGAAAGACAATCCGGCAGACATACCGATTTTATTCATACCCGGTGTTTCCGGATTATAATTATTCTTACGAATCGGACTTTGGTCGAAATATACACCGGCACGAACATCCAGGCGGTCCGTTGCCTTATACTCGGCACCGATACGCGCTATAATGGTATTTTTATAATCCTTCTTAGCCTTAATCGGTGAAATTCCCAATTCCGGTTCATTAAAATAAACATTCAGCGAATCGTAAGCATTCCATCCGACATATTGTAAATCCAATGCCAACTCCCAACGGTTTGTCGGCCGGTAACTAACGCCGATAGTCGTATTGGAAGGGAGGGGCAATTCTGCCCGGAACGATCCCTGATCGTATT
The DNA here is from genome assembly GCF_900091655.1 of Culturomica massiliensis. Taxonomy (NCBI): domain Bacteria; kingdom Pseudomonadati; phylum Bacteroidota; class Bacteroidia; order Bacteroidales; family Odoribacteraceae; genus Culturomica; species Culturomica massiliensis. The sequence goes on along the minus strand of NZ_LT594621.1, from coordinate 3,827,596 downwards.
TAGGCACGGCAAACATCGGCGCCAATTTTCCTAAAGTTCCCATCAAATCCTCCACAGCGCGATTGGCATAGTCCAAAGAAGCATCTCCTTCTTTTACCCGCATTTTTATTTTAGAACGATAGGATATCCCTACTGATACTTTATCGGAAATGTCATACAACACGCCGATATTAAATCCGGCACGCACACCGGCTTTCCCATCCAGTGTTGCCGCTGCAGGCGGGAACTTATTATCCCGGATCGTCTCGACAAAATATTTCTTTTGCTCTTCGGGCAACGGCAACTGCTCGATAATATTACCGATCATCTGAAAATCGGCCGTACTCATAAGAGCCCGGGATAAATTGACATTTCCGATCGCCAACATCAAACCCACACCCACACTCAATTTATCCGTAATCTTATAAGAAAGAGTCGGTTGTAACACATAAGATCTCAACGAAATATCCTGTATTAAATTGACTCCCGCCCAATTTTTCGGCCATTTCAAGCCATTCCCGTAAGGTGTCGTCAAACTGATTCCGGCTGCCAGATTATCGTATATCCGGTAACCGGCATAGGCATATAAAGGCGTACTTAACGGATTATCCGTCTTTGCCGAATAACCGTCATGGGTATACTTAGCCTTAGCTGCGACAGCCGACACGCCGACTGAAATGTCCATATGGTTGTTCAGCCAAACAAGCCCGGCCGGATTAAAATGCATACTCTCAGCCCCCAGTTTCATTCCCGTTCCGACATGTCCCATGCCCGTCTGTTTAGCGCTCAAAACATTTACCTGATATCCTTCTGCAAACACTGAATTTCCCAATATACAGGCCAAAGCCCAAATCATTAATTTTCTCATTCAATTATTATTTCATTTATACCTCAGAAAAACGGAAACCGGACAAAAAAGTTTTCCTTTACCGTCATTCAATTTCACTTAAAGGCGGCAAAATTAACATATAATTCCGGGCTTGTTTCTACTTTACGGTATGTTATCGGGAAGAGCCGAATAAACGCCAGCGCTATATTTATTCCAACACCAAGGACAGGCGTGTCCTTTGATTGGCTTTTACCGGTAAATCGGACAGAAGGATACGACGGTTGCGGACCCGTCCGTTTTGCCTGTAACTGATGATAAGCGTACAATCGAAATTATCCGGGAGAGTCGGGAAATAAACACCTTCGTAATATCCTGTTTCCGGATTATGCCGCAAGGTATGAAAGATGGCATAAGGAGAGGTACTCTCTGTAAATTGGCCGGAACAGCTATAACGACCGTCCGTATGAAAATTATTATACATCCGGTTGACGGAAAAACCGATTGAAATCGTATGTAAGACAATATCCGGGGCCACCTTTTTCATATCAACCTGTACCAACCCCGTAATTCTTCTAAGGACAACAGATTTTACCCCCGGACTACCGGCTGTGAAAGACAGACCGGCAAAAAAATAATCGTGGTATACTGCAGCGCGGGACCTCTGTTCGGCAGCGACCCATATATCTCCCAATGCCGGTTCTGCCTGTACCTCAACAGGCGGATACCCGACAGGCGTATAATTTACAACCCGCCCTTCCCCAAGCACACACATCCGGTATTCACCGGCGGGCAAAGTAACCCGGAAACCGGATTCTATTTCAGTTTCGGTCAGGACCTCCTCCTGTACACGGTCACCGGATTCGTTATAAATGATATACCTTATCTGGCTCACAACATCAGAAACGGCAGCGGTCGTCCTCATCCGGAACGGGTCTTCATATACGTCCATAAATGCAATGACAGAAGTAGGGAGAAAAAACGTCTCGGTTATTGTACTTTCCGGTATAATACACTCCTCAGGCATATCTTCCGAACAAGAAAAACAGAAAAACAGAAAAATAAAAAGATAATATATCGGTATCCGTTTCATGGCTAAAAATTTGGTAATGGATAATCTTCCGGGCATTCCGGTGCCGGCAACACCATATTAATCAGATGATCCCTGGACATGGTAGCATCCGATTTCAGAAAATAATTATAACCCACAAAATCCGAACCGGAAATCCCGTCATTCCAGGTAGCATCTATAGCATAGTATTTCCCATCTACCCGGACAATATTCCAGGCATGGGGCACAGTGGATCCATTCGAAAACAACGCATCACCGCCTACAAAAATAGCTTGAATACCCGTACGCTGCAATAGATATTGTAACGTCCGGGCATACCCCTCGCATACCACTTTCCCAGTCACTAACCCGCCGATAATGTTTCCACCGAAGGAAGAGGTCATTCCTCCGTAACTGACACTTCTCAGAAACAGATCGTGAACCGTTTTTACCTTTTCAAACTCAGACAGGCCCGAAGGAACACGATCCAAAAGTTTACCGGCAGCGGAGATGACCAGCTCCGTTCTCATATCGAAAGTGGGCCGCATGGCAATCAGGTCCATACGATAACTGATGACTTGTCCGGCAGGGTCCAGCCGGTACGATGTGATAATCCCGGTATTGAACATGATAGCCATATCGTTCAGCAAAGAACGGGACACCCTCAGAAATTCCTCCTTAGTGAATCTTCCTCTTAAATCGCCTGTCAGTTCAACGATAAGCCGTTCTCCGGGCCTAAGTGTTTCGGTAAAATTGTTGGCTTTATCAAACATAGACCGGTACAACTTTTTTTCCAACGTATCCCGAAGTTGGTTGTAATAATAAAAAACATCGGCTGCGTTCAATAAGTCAATCCCTTCATCTGGAAGCGGTGAAGGCAATACCCCCTGTCCGGCATCGGGAAGCAGTATATCCGCTTCCCAATCCGAAACCTGAATTGCATATCCGCCGTCTTCCCCCGGAATTTCCGCTATTGTCAATTTATATGCCGTATTCTTCCGGGAACAGAGTAAAACACGTTTTGCCACAACCCGTCCATCGGGATCATTTCGAAGCTTTACAATCAGATGGGTTCCGTCCGGACCTCCGTCGTCCGGATAGAGATAACAAACGGGCTTATGGATATTCATCTGATCGATCGTTTCATTTACAGGAAGAAGCAGGGAAACCGAACGCTCCGGGAAGATTCCTTCCCGGAAAAGATATCCACCGGTCCTTCCGTTTACGATTTCAACCGATACGACGCTTAATTCACGCTGCCGTTCCGGGCTCATCCCATCCGCTGCCGCAATATATACTTTGGCAAAAGTACGGTCGAATTTTATATCTCCACCGGGCATATCCGTTCCCCCGGCCCGAAAAGATACTTTTGCCGACATGACAAAATGCGTACTATCCCCATTCAGAGAATCCCTGGTGAATAATCCGTCAAACCTTGATACGTCGAAAACGGACTCAGGCTCCATATCCAATGGATCGGAAAGGGCCGAAGCATTAACCACGAAATAAGCGCATACGGTTTGCCCGGCATACGCGGCGGGAATGACGGTGTGTACGCGCACTCCTGATCCACCCGGCAAAACAACAGCATCGACTTTTTTAATAAACCGACCGGAAGAAGGCGCAACAAAAAAGACAGTCGCATTCCGGATTACGTCCGCACCGGACACATCCGTTCCTGCCGGAACGTTGGTTACAACAGAAAAACGAGTCTCACCGTCAACGGGCAAAAGCTCATCCTCACCCCGCGTGCAAGCAGCCAGCAACGACAGTGCGACAAGCCCGACCATATGTATTTTTATTCGTAACCTATTCATACGACAATATCTTTAATTACCCCCTCAAACAAGCCATTATCTATAAATTCCGACAACATTTTTGATCCTTCCAAAAGGAAAAATCATCCTTTATTCACCCGACAAGGTCTTCTGTAACCGTATCTCCCGGAATCCAATCGTTTATAATTCCGGACAACTCCACCTCCAGATCATCTGCATGTATCGTAATATCATATGTATACACCGTCCCTTTCTGAAAATGCCGGTCTGCTTTCAACACATAATGATAAATTTTACCGTCATTCGTTACGGTAAACAATCGGTTTGACATTCCCACTGTCTGAGGAATAACAATAGCCTGATATACGTTTTCTCCAACAGAACGCAAAGGAGTAACCGGAGTAATCGTTCCTGTTGCTTCTCCGAGCTCTCCGTCGGCCAGGTTCAATTGAACGGAGGGTTTTGTACCCTCGATTAAGACAATGGGAGAATGGAGCGTAACACCGATTCCGGCTTTCAAGCTGATTCTGATTTTTGACAGTTGATGCTCGAATATCACTTGTGGAGGCCTACGTTGTAACGTTTCAACCTCCAATAATCGTCCCCACAACAAATCCGACTGTTTCAATGCTTCCGGTGTCGATTGCTCCCGTCTTACAGAAAAAGACAACACATTTCCCTCAGCTAAACCTTCAGACACATAAGGTCCATAAGCATAAAGATCGACCCGGTGGATTCCGGCCGGATAAAAAGCAGGATTCAAAGGCTTCATCGTCTCTCCGTCCAGACGAAGCCTCAGGTTATCGAACAGGTTGCCGGCAGGTTTCAATGTTCCGGGAACAGAAGCTTCCGGACGATTTACGACATACAAACCGAGAATATCTTCCGGAGAAAAAGAAGCGTATTCGGATTCAAATGTTCGTGTCATCCCGTTAAAAGCCACTTCTTCAACCTTACTTTTCGTTTCATGTATAAAACAGGATTGAAAAAACAGAATCAGAACGATCAGGAATAGCCCCCTTGTATTTGTATTGACAATCATATGTAAAAAATAATTTTACCGGCAATCGGATACGGCCAGTTGTTTATATTGATAATAACATTTCAAATATAAGCCAAATAATATTAACATGAATTAACATTTCGTTCGAAAGTATTATCATTTCGTCCCGGTTCTCCGAAAATCACCATAAAATAAATATCAAAGCAATTACTTTATCAACAAAACGCCATCGGGACATTTTTATCACCGGATGACAAATTTGGAAGTTTAATTGTATCTTTGTAAAACAATGCGAAAAGATATGATTGAATTTATCCTTACAGAAGAATATATCGAACTCATCCGGCTTTTAAAACTTGTCCGGATTGCAGATTCCGGCGGAATGGCTAAAATGCTGGTCGAAAACGGGGAGGTAAAGCGCAACGGAGAAACGGAATACCGGAAACGGGCAAAAATAAAGGCAGGAGAAACAATCGAAGTCGCAGGAGAAACAATCCGGGTAAAAGCCTGAATCAGTGACTTTGTAATCTTTTCTTTTCAATCTCGAAAGCAATCCGGTGGCTTTCCAACGAAGTTTCTATATTGGTCAGCAAAGCATCCGGATTTTTTTCCCGTATGGAACGGATGAAATCACCAACGATATAGAGATCGGCTCCTCCATGGTAATTACACTCGCCGGAACTATCCGTAAAATCATATACCTCATCAGTCAGTCCGGGCTGAAAATACTTTATTGTCAACGATTTTTCATTTCCCGACAATTCACCACCGCTAAACATGATGTGTGTTTTCCTTGCTCCTTCTCTGGTAAAGGCATCCATAGAAAAATTGACCGTCACATCATTTTCCATCCGCATGGAAACGACCTGATGATCGACAACATCATTGTCGCAACGATATACACAACGCCCGTAAGGCCCTTCCCGCAATTCTTTTAATATAACTTCGTCTGCATCCCCTTCCTCCGGCAAATCGAAATGGCGCAACCAACGTTTCTGGCGGTAATACAAATGAATCGCAGAATAAGGACATGTTTTTTCAACAAGGCAACCATCGGTACAACGGGCTGTACTTCCGGCAGGAGCATTGCTTTCCTTAAACCATTTCAAAGACCCGAAAGAACTGACTTCCCGGCATTTTTTTCCCGTCAGCCAGACCAACAAATCCAAATCGTGACAGGCCTTAGACAAAATCATCGGATTCGTCTCTTCCTCCCGCCTCCAGAGCCCCCGCACAAAAGCATGGGTCATTCGTTCGATTCCGACCTCCTCCTGATGATTTAAAGTAATCATCTCTCCTAATTTGCCGCTATCGATAACTTCCCGGATTTTACGGAAATAAGGATGATAGCGCAACACATGACAAACCCCGACAATACAGTTATTTTCCCGGGCCTTCCGAACGATATCCAAACATTGCTGCCAACTTTGGGCAATCGGTTTTTCCAACAAAATATGATATCCTTTTTCCAGAGCCATCATTGCCGGCCGGTAATGCAAATGATCCGGCGTACATAAAAAAACAGCATCGGCAACTTTAGGACCGGACAAAAAATCCTCCCAGGAAGCAAAACAACGGGCAGGCAATAATTTAAAAGAAGTCGCATAATGCTGACGGCGAGCCTCATTGGGATCGACCACAGCAACCAATTCAACCTCTTCGGGATGCATGCGTATGTATTCAGCATAGGCATTCATCCGGTTACCGGCTCCGATCGCTACAATTGTTACCTTTTGCACGTTTTCAAATTCTGATTTTATCTCAATACATTTCCAACATATCTTTCAGCGAACCGAGGTAATATTTTTTCCATCCTTCCACAATCTCGTCATACACCTCTTCCGGAATATTCGAGTGTTCCAAAACAACCTGCGTATTCCCGCTGCCCTCTTTACGCAATTCAATCCTTACGACAGAAGGATGTTCCGTCTCTCCGAAAAACCACTCCTGTACCAACCGTTTATTCGGGACAATTTCCAGATTCACCCCCGCAATATCTCCTTCCCACAAAGAAAACTCATAACCGGCTTCGGGTTTCATATCAGCCGGATAACCGCTCCACAATTCAATCTGAAACGGATTTGTCAAAGCCGAGAATACCTCTTCGGGCTCGGCAGCAATCTTCAATTTATAGTTAAAATCCATATTATTCATTTCAATGGGATATTGCAAATATAGTACCGTCCGGACAAATTTCAAACATCTTTCTCCCGAAAGGCATCCAATAAAGAAAAAATATCCGCAGGCCGGTTCTCTTCCGGATAAAGTTCTTTCAGCAAACAGGATGCGGCCACTGTAATTTCCTGCTTCTCCCAGTAAACCGGATGAACGTAATTCAAATATTTCAATACCCGGAAAGCATTGAAGTTATCGAAAAAACGCTTCCGGAATTGCTTGTCAGACGCACTGTTCGCCTTTACTTCAGCAATCCGGTTCTCAAAATCATGTTCCGACAAAAACGCTCTTAAACTTTCCGGCTGCTTTCCAATCCAAAGCGTTAATTCCGCCTCCGTCATGCAATACATCGAAGCCACCGAATCGAAAAAAACCTTCAACACCTGAAAAGCCTCCAAATGATAAGTATTAAAATGCCCCCCGGTTTCCATAATCTGGCGGACAGCTTGCCCCGTTCCAAACGGAGTACGTTCCGACAAACGGGCAGCCGGAAACACACAGGTTGCCGGCAAACGGGCAAAACGCCCTGTCGCTATCAATTTCTGAATAAAATAAAAGTCTTCTCCGGCCTGTCGTTTGCTCATTCCGCCTTCAGCCGCATAATCCAAAGCACGGACGGCAAAAGCCGATCCCAGACAGGTATATGCATACGGATGTCCGATATATTCCAGGCACATCCGGTAATAACGCAAATACAGCTCATACCTGCACATAGCCGCCAATTGCTCCTGCTTTATATTTTCCGGCCAGATGTGTTTATAGGCAAGGGCAACGCCGGCACGGTTATTATTCCGGAAAGCTTCTGATACTGCCGTACAATAATTTTTCTCAACCAACGTATCGGCATCCAACGAAGCAATGACCCCATCAGGCAGCCCCCGGTCATAAAAATAACGGGCAGCCGCATCCATCGCTATTTTTCGGGCAACACCGACACCGGATTGCTTCGCCGGCAAATCGAACGCCCGGCAGATCCGGAATTGCATCCCGGTATCCGGTTGAGCGGACACATATTCCAGCAACTTCACATACAGGGCTTCGTTCCTCTTTTTAACATCCGCTCCGCAATCTTCGGCGTAATTTACCAGAACGATCACACCTACCGGCCCGGAGGTCAAAGAACAGGCTGCCAGAGAATCGATCGTAAAAAAAATATCCGGGTCATCATAAACCGGAATGGTAACGATAAGAGAAAGCGTATCCGGGAAGTCCGGAACGATAACGGGAGGATTTTTTGAAAAATAGCGATCAAAAACTTTCATGCACAACCGCTATAAAAAAAGGCTGATTACTCAGCCTTCTTTTGATTATTATACTGTTCGTTCAATCGCTTAACGACATCCTTTGTGATATCAAATCCATCCTGTGCATAAAGGACATTTCCGGCTATAACCGTACTCAAAACGACATTATAGCCTCTCTCTTTATTGTAATCGGTCAGGCAGGCTGTAATCGCTTCAAACAAACGCTTGTTCAATTCACTTTGCTCCTTCATTGACTTTTCAGTCATTTCCTGCTGGAGCATCTGTAATCTCTGGTTTTTATCCAGCAATTCCTGACGGGCCGCTTCAGCTCTTTCCCGGGATATAAAACCGCCATTTTCCAGTTTACGCTGAAAATCATTCGCTTCTTTATCCAATTGCTTTGCCTTCATATTCAACTCCGTTCTTCTCTCTTCCTGCTTTTTCAGAAAAGCCTCATTCAACTCGACGGAAAGCAAATAATTACTCAATAATGTATCGGTATTTATATATACTATTTTAGTTCCTGCACCCGTACCGGCTTCAGTGCTAACCTGACATTCACCAACCTTTTTATCCCCGGTGAAATGCAACACATAAAGTACAGCTACAGCAATTAATAATACAACATTCAATACAATAGAATAATTCTTCATGACATTATGACTTTGTTAATACTATACGCACTGTTCATTTACAGATTTAACGCAACAAAGATAAACTTATCTTCTCTTAATCTCTATGTTTTTCTCTTTTTTCTGTATAAAAAATTTTATTTAACAGGCTTTAAGCTTTTCAAAAGCATCAATTTTCAGGCCTGCTTTTTTCCTTACGGTCCACAGAAAAAATCATTTTTAACAAATCCACTTCTTCCTGTCTCAAAGGTTCCGGCTCGTTCTGAAACTTACGGGCACGACGCAACTGTTGATACACCCTTAAACTTTCCAACCCGACACCCAATTTGACATCGACATGTCCTTTATTGGTACTGGCAGCAAAATCATCCAACACCCTTTTCTGATTCTGTTCAGGAGTCCATTCCAATTGAGGCGAAAAAGCATCCCGCTCCAAACCGGCCATATTATTCTTTGCATTCATCCGGTATTGCCGGGTTTGTTCCCCGTATCTTCTCCTTACAACCACTTCCGGTAAATGAACGGTATCGGAGGTCACGAAAACGGCCAATATATACTCATCCCCCGGTAAAGAATCCGGCACAACGACCTCGTACGGCCTATAACCGATATGTGTAAAGTAAATCGTATCTCCGGCCGCAGTATTCATAGCAAAACGTCCCGTCAGATCCGTCGTCGTCAGCATTCCTCCCCGCCTGCAATTGACATTTGCCAACGGACGGGTCGTTCCACTGTCAAAGACAATTCCGGAAAAACGGACTTCTTCCGCCTGCGGTTGCATTTGTGCATACGAAGCATTCAGAATAAATACAAAAAACAAAAGGGAACTAATTTTTTTCATTCTCTTTAGCAATTTCCGTATGTTGTAAAATATTCAACAACAACTCCCTGGCTCGAAACAATTGAGCTTTTACTGTCCCCAGCGGAATAGCCAGTTCATCAGCAATTTCCTCATAAGAGAATTCATCGAAATAACGTAATTCGATCAAACGACGGTAACGTCCTTTCAGCATCGACACCTTCTCCCGCATAAAATCCGCACGCTGCGAGCGAATAGCCTCTTCATCCGGGGTACGGATATCCGCCGGAATACTATTGATATAACCACGGTCCTCCGGATTTATGTCATCCTTGTCCAAGGACACAGTCAACGTCTTTCGTTTACGAATAAAATCAATCGTATTATTGGAAGCGATTTTAAACAGCCAAGTACTAAAAGCAAACTGAGGCGAATAGTAATTTAAGCTGGAAAATGCTTTCTCAAAAGCTTCAAACATCAGATCTTCGGCATCCGTACGGTTATTTACCATTTTCAAAATCATAAAGTACACGGAATCCTTATATCTTTTGAAAAGTTCTGCGTAAGCTTTCTCATCACCGGCAATCGCATTTTTAACTATTTTATAATCGTAAAGCGCCTTTTCCGATAAATTATTGGTTATCTCCATTTCTTGCTTGTAAAAATTGAGTATATATTATAATACCATCTGTATAAAAAACCTACAGAACTGACAAATAACGAAATTAAGAATAATTTCTTTTGTTTCAGATGCTTCAAATAGATATTTATCGTTATAAAATCTATTAAAAATGTTAACAATATACACGCAATTATATATTCTCTAAATATTTGTTTAAAAAGTAAAAAAAACAGAAAAATATATAATAAAGTACGAATAATTGTATCTATTTCAGCTCTTAACCAAGCCTTTACAGGCCATCTTCTTTTATTAATATAATAATACGAAGAATCCTCCTTCCAGGTTTTCTTTTTATCATCATTTATAATTATAAATGTATTTTCCTTTTTGGCCACTTTCACCTTTCCCAAGCCGGACAAAACATTCACCATCTCATTATCGTATCCGATATAGCTCTGTGAATTCCTCGAGAATCCTCTTTTGGAAATATAGAACTTTTTCCGGTATCCCATATTTCTGCCGTCTCCCGATACGTAACATTTTGCCTTAATCAACAAAAACATCTTCAGGAAGCGCATAAAGCGAATTCCACGACGAATGCCCATCCCTTTCCTTTGATCCGGATAATTGGCATATCCTAATACAACGACGGTATCCGGCGTAAAGTAGGACTGCATGTTTTTAATCCATTCATTGGAAGCCGGCCGGCAATCAATTTCAGAAAAAAGCAGGATATCATGCCGGGCAGCCAGAATACCTATATTAATAGCAATCTTTTTCGTACTTCGAAACTTCGTCTCCGGAAAGATCCGGGTCGTTCGGAGATGGGGATATTTTTGCTGCATCTCTGCCAAGACCTCCTGTGTATTGTCTTCTGAACATTCATCGACGACAATCACTTCAAAATCGGGATAATCCTGTTCCAGAAAAAAACAAAGATTCTCTTTCAATTCCTCAGCCCGGTTATTAGAAGTAATAATGACCGATATTCCTTCCCCTTCTTTTGCCGTACTTCCCTTCTCCCGGGAAGTGATCAATACACTTTTATAAATAACGACAATCAAATGGTATAGAAAGAAGATTCCGCATAAAATAAGGATATATACATTTCCCCCCAAAAGACTCCACAATTCCGTAAAATAACTACTCATGATTCATTCCATAATATTAAACCGCTAATAAATGCATCTCATTCCCGTTAAAACCTTGTTTTAGGATGATCCATAAATGAAAATCCGGATATATGCGATTCAATTTTACAATTCAATTACAATCCATTTGGTTTACATTTTACCCGATTTTAAAAAATCAGACAAATATACTCACTTCTCAAAGATTTTTTTTGCAATTCAGAATATATTTTATCAAATTTAGGTGTTTTTACTAACATATAAATTTTAACGCATATGAGCCAAAAACCTAAAGGAATTATCGGTATATTAACCGGAGGTGGAGATGTACCAGGATTAAATCCGGCTATCCGTGCCGTCACGATCAGAGCTTTAAGAGAAGGATATAAAGTGATTGGTATTCGCCGGGGCTGGCGGGGGTTAATAGATATTGTCCGGGACAAGAAAGTGGATAATTCAAATAACTTTTTTGAGTTAACGGAAGATATCGTCAACAGAGCAGGCCGCACCGGCGGAACTTTTCTACATACTTCCCGCACAAGGGCATCGCATGTTCCCCAGGAATCCGTTCCGGCACATTTAAAAGATAAATATTCGGAAAAAGTAAACGACCTGACTCCGGAAGTCCTCCAGAACCTCGATTTTATGGGCATCGACTACCTCGTTCCCATCGGAGGTGACGACACCTTGAGTTATGGGGTGAGATTAAGCAAAGAAGGAGTAAAAGTGATTGCAATCCCCAAAACCATGGACAATGACGTTCCGGGTACGGACTATTGCATCGGTTTCAGCACCTGTATCACCCGTACAATCGAATTGACCCACAGCTTGCGTACCTGTGCCGGTTCTCATGAACGCCTGTTGGTATTGGAGGTTTTCGGACGCTACGCGGGCTTTTCAGCCATGCTCCCCACCCTGGCCGGAGCCGCTAACCGCTGTGTCATTCCGGAATACCAGTTCAATATCGACCACCTATGTGAACTTTTATGCCAGGATCGTTACACGAACCCCAGTAAATATTCCGTCGTACTGATTTCGGAAGGGGCAACCTATAGCGGTGGCGACATGATGTTCCAAAGCCAGGAAGCCGATATGTTCGGTCACAAAAAGCTGGGAGGTATCGGAGATCACATCGCCAATCAACTGAAAGAGCTGTCTCCGAAATTCAACAACGGGGAAACCATCAATGTCATCAACCAGAAATTAGGTTATCTTGTACGCTGCGGTAATCCGGACGCGATGGATTCCATCGTTCCGATGGCATACGGGAACCTTGCCCTGGATCTGATCTCGAAAGGCATGCACGGACGGTTGGTAATTTTACGTAACGGACGCTACGACAATGCACCGATCGAAATCGTCACCAGCACGAAAAAATTAGTGGATGTGGATAAATTTTATAACACCGAAAGATTACGTCCCAAATACAACAGTTTTGAATTCATGCCGCAAATGATTCTTTAAATATCAAAAAAGTCCCCGGAATCCGGGGACTTTTTCTGGTTACTTCTTCAACGTATCCGGTGCAATACTGTCAATTACAACGATACTTTCCTCCTCTATAATTACAGCCGAATCCTGCGGTTGAGTCTTTTGTTCAACCTTCTTTTTGTTGGAATTTCCACAAGATGCCAGCATCAGAACGATACAGGCGATAATGATATACCCCAATTTTGATTTGATATTCATTCTCATCTCTTCCTTTTTTTAGTTATACAACAACTATATACGCTTATCCCAAAAGGAAGTTTACAAAAATTGAAATTTTAATCCGAGAGACAAACTGAAAATATCGGTTATACTCAAATACTTATTCGTAAAATAACTGATAATATACAAATCATTGGTACCGACTTCGTAGAAAAAAGTAATGTGGTCGGACAAGCCTCTGGGATCCCAATTAAAACGGATACGCTGTCCGAAAGCGATGTTAAAACGTAAATTCGTCGCTACATTATAATACTTTTCGGGATATTTATCAGGCTCTTTCGTCCAAAATTCATTGCCGAAAATCTTATTGATGTAAAGACTGGCTGTAAAAGGCTCAAGAACCCACTTTTTCCTTTCATTCAGATTCACACGCCAAGGGATATAATTCTCCTTCAATGTAAACGTGATATGCCATTCCTTACCCTCAAACTTCGGCAGATAACCGAACAATATATCCGTCTCCCATTGTCTCTTTTTACCGTAATCCCAACCGCATCCCAAAGAAAATAGTCCCATTTCACCGGCAAACTGCACCTTATTGTATCTGGGAACCAATTTAGCCCAATTCGACTGATATTTTTCCTGCAGCCTTTCATGACGGGTCTGAGCATCAGCAAAAACCGTCATAAAAACCAAACAACCACACCCGATACATTTAAAAATGAACCACTTCATAACGATAAGAATCAGAAGTCACAGTGAACAATAAATAACTACGCCCTTTCATAGAACCGCAACCGTAATACAATACCCCGTCATCGAAAAAGTCGTTCACCATAACGGAATGAGCATGAGCATGTAAACAAAACTGCAGATTTTTCAACCGCTTGATATACTCCTGAAAAGGAGAAGCAACATTGTTATTAAAAACAACATCCCCGGGTTGCGCATGCATCGCTACAATGGTTTTATCGTACCCTCCTTCCTGCGCATCGGCGATTTCCCGTTCTAAAAACTTAAAATCGGGTACCGGGACGGCATAGTCGAATTCCAGGGCATTGGTATTCAAACACACGAATTTCACATTGCCATAACGGAAAGAAAAATTCAGATCTCCATACATCACCTTGTATACCTCCCTTCCCGACCCCAAATTATCGTGATTCCCGATAATCAGAACATAGGGAACCTTCAGCTTGCTCAAAATATCATGCATCCAGCAATATTCCTTTTTCATCCCGAAATCCGAGATATCTCCACCGTGTATCACCAGATCGATCTTTTCCAGCTTATTTACATGATTGACAAAATCCTTCGTTTCATCATACCAACGTTGAGAATCTCCCATAAAGACAAACCGGACCGTATCGCTGCCGGTATCCTTCTCCTTTAAGCGGGCGATATTTTTTACATTGATATTCTTATACTTACTTTCCAAACGTAAATCGTAAGGATGATATTCAAATACCCGGTCACATGCACACAATAAAAATACCGGGCATAGGTACAAAAACTTCCGGAACATCTCATTCAAATTTATCTGACTTATGCAAAATATATGCCTATCCGCCATTTAGCGGGAATAAATTTTATTTTTCGTTTCGTTTTTAACTTACTTCTCCCCATCTTTGTATAAAGAAACGGACAGAAAGTCTCCGGTAACATTGCAAATTTCAAGTTATATTCATGAAAATACATTTCATAGCCATAGGAGGCAGTGCTATGCATAACCTGGCACTGGCCCTGCACCAGAAAGGATATACCGTAAGCGGATCCGACGACGAAATATTCGAACCTTCTAAAAGCAGATTGGCGGCAGCCGGTATATTGCCCCAAGCCTGGGGATGGTTCCCGGAAAAGATCACGGCGGACCTGGATGCCGTCATATTGGGTATGCACGCCCGGGAAGACAACCCGGAACTGCAAAAAGCCAAAGAGCTCGGCCTGAAGATTTACAGCTATCCCGAATATCTATACGAACAGACAAAAGACAAAAAAAGAGTAATTGTAGGCGGAAGCCACGGGAAAACAACGACAACCTCCATGATTATGCATGTACTCCGGAATTGCGGAATACAATTCGACTATATGGTAGGCGCTCTACTCGAAGGATTTGAAACAATGGTTCATCTCAGCAAGGAGAGTAAAATAGCTGTATTTGAAGGCGACGAATACCTTTCCTCCCCCATCGATATGCGTCCGAAATTCCATCATTATTATCCGGATATAGCTATATTGACAGGGATTGCCTGGGATCACATGAATGTATTTCCGACATTTGAAAACTACGTCGAACAATTCGCTCTCTTCGTTGAAAAAATCTCTGACTCCGGAAAACTGATTTACTACGAAGGAGATGAAAACATACGTAAAATACTCCCGCGATGCCGGCCGACAGTGCGGACCATCCCTTACAACACTTTTCCGCACAAAACGAAAAATGGAAAAACCTATCTCGAAGGCCCGGAAGAAACCGGACTTCAGATATTCGGAGACCACAACCTCCAGAACATTTCCGCGGCATACCTTGCATGCAAAGAACTGGGTATCGACGATCACTCCTTCTTAAAAGCAATTGCATCCTATAAAGGGGCTGCCAAACGCCTCCAAAAAATCACGGAAAATCCAGGATCTGTAGCCTACCTCGATTTTGCCCATTCTCCGTCCAAATTAAAAGCGACGATCGAAGCCGTCCGCCAACAATATCCGGATAAAAAACTGCTGGCTTGTATGGAACTCCATACCTTCAGTAGCCTGAACGCCGATTTCTTACCCCAGTACAAAGGATGTATGGCAAGTGCTGATCAGGCTGTCGTTTTTTTCAATCCGGAAGTTGTACGTCACAAAAAATTACCGGAAATCACAACAAGCGATGTAAAAAAAGGATTCGCCGGAGAAAAACTGGAAGTGTTCACAGATAACTCAGCCTTACTGAAATATCTTTCCGAACAGGATTATACAAATACGGTCTTATTGATCATGACATCCGGAAATTTCTCCGGTATCGACATAAAAACAACTGCAGAAAAATTACTTCATCCATAAACCCGAAAAGGGCTGCTGACGGAAGATAGCAGCCCTTTTCAAAGACACTTTAACACACAACTATCTATTTTCAAAAATTAAGTTTCGTAATCATAAAAAAAAATTCGCTTTCTGTATTGGTTTTAACCTATTTTTCCTATATTCTATGCAGGAATCAAAAGGAAAGTAAACTATTGTTTTGATTTTTGTAGGTAATTTATTTACATGTATATAAACTTAAAACACACCGCATATGGACATGACTCTAAATCAAAGACTTGACAAATTCCTTTACGAAAAGAATTTCACACAGGAACAGTTAAGAATCAAACTAGGTCTGAAAAACAGACAACAAGTCAGCAATTGGATCAATTGTCACGACCATATTCCGGATAAGCATCTGATTGCAATTATCAAGTTGTTTCCAGAACTAAATGCAAATTGGCTGCTACGAGGTGTAGGCTCAATGATTATCGATCAACAGCAACTCCGTCAAATCAACCGGAATGAATTCGGCTTTTGTGAAAATTGTGTCGATAAAGACAAAGAAATTTCCATGCTCAAAGAATTGCTGGAAAAGAAAGAGAATGAATTACGCCAACTCTACCGGGAATCCGGCAAACTGGAAGAAAGACTTTACCAATACGAAAAAAGAAAAAGTTAAGCTTGAAAATATATCTGCAAAAAAAACGGTAGACCTGATCGTGCGGTCTACCGTTTTTATATCATCCGGTTTATTCTTCTTCCCTGCAGTAGCGCTTGATAATATTATAGGCATCGGTAATTCCCAACTCGCCGGCCTTACTCAAATCTGCATTTGCCTCGGCCTTCCGCCCCACATAAATATAGAGCAATCCCCGGTTAAAATAAGCCTCGGCTAAATCCTTATCCATAGCAATCACCTGGGTATATGCTTCCATAGCCTGATCGATCTTCTCACTCTTTACATAAACATTCGCCATATTGAAAAGAGCGAATACAAAAGAAGGGTCGATCTCCAGACATTTCCGGTAATCTTCCAATACTTCCGAATAATCGACCGATCGCTTAACCTCCGGTGTGCTCCCGACAATCCGATTCGTATTGTCATCGATCGATTCGATATAATCGTACATCAGCATACGTGCATTGCCCCGGTTAAAAATAGCCAGAATATCTTTGGGATCAGCATCTACGACCTTATTAAAATCTTCTATGGCTTTGGGGTATTCCTGATTATTCATATAGAATATGCCCCGCAACAGATAAGCATCTGCATTTCCCTGTTGTATTTCATCCGAATAGCGTTCTATATTCATCCGGATCATCTCTTCCGGATAATTACATTTCCGGTTGGTAACGGAAAGGGAGGACGTATAATTATGCTGTTGGTTATAAGCCATAACATGCTGGTTATAATACTGTACTTTCCCACTCCGCAAAGAATCTATACTCAAATGCCGGATACAAAATATATCCTGTAATGCCACAATCACATTCCGATCCTGTACACGGCCGTTTATCACATCCCTCATCCGGTCATTCCGGGCACTGAAATCGATCAGACGGCGAAAATTCTCAGTCGTATCCACCAGTGCATTGCGATCACCGGCCTTCATCTTCCGGTAACGTTCCATAATCGCCGATGCCTGCGCATAATCCCGGTCTGCCGCAGCATAGTCTTTCATGGCATTCCCCACCGCCGCCCTGGCCATATAAGCCTTCACAAAATCCGGATACAAACGGATACTCTCGGAAAAATCGTTATAAGCACCGGGCAGGTCTTTGATCTCCATTTTTATCAATCCCCGGTTAAAATAAATCAAGATATTATCGGGATTCATTTCTACCACCTTATCCAAATCGGCAATGGCATTGTTGTAATCGCCGACTTCCCCGCGCAACATCGCCCGGTTATAATAAGCGTATATGTAATTACTGTCGATACGTACCACTTCCGAATAATCGTCGAGGGCTTCCTGATATTTCTTCATCTCATACCACACCATAGCCCGGCTCATCAGTATCCGTTTATTCTTCGGATTCGCTTTCAGAGCCCGGTTAAAATCTTCAATCGCATTGTGATAATCTTTCTGTCTGTACCACAAATAACCCCGCAATCCGAAGGCATCATCCGAAAACATATTCAACTTAATAGCGGCATTACAATCCGCCAAAGCCCCGTCTACATCATCCAGTTTTTCCCGCATGATAGCCCGGTTTAAATAAGCGGCCAGCAATTTATTATCAATCAGCAAAGACTTCGAATAATCCTTTTCCGCCCCTTTATAATCCCCCATCTGTGCTTTGGTCATGCCCCGGTTGGCATACACATAAGCATCACTCGGATCCAGAGATATGGCATAATTATAATCTTTCATGGCCTCCTCATATTTCCGGAGGTTATGATAAGCGATTCCCCGGTACATATAAGCATGAAAATAATTCGGACTCAAATCGATTGCCCGGCTATAGTCCTGAATCGCCCCCTCGTAATCGTCCAGGTTCATCTTTGCGACCCCCCGGAAGAAATAGGGCTCCGACAGATAAGGCTTCAACCGTATAATATTATTGAAGTTATCAATAGCACTCACATAATCGTCGAAATAAATGGCATTCTTCCCCATCTGCAACATATTGTAAGTATTCCATTGCCCGTTGACATGTCCCCCGACACCCGTCAATACTCCCAATACCACCCATTTCAAAAAGATACGCTTCATTCGTTTAAAAATTAATCCGACGTAAATATAGAAAAAAGAAATGTGCTATAAAAATAGCCGGGAAAAATCCCGGCTATCCAAAAATTCATATCACTGATTAATCATCATCCTGATCGTCGTCTTTTACTCCGGGCTGGAATAAATAAGTCGTAACGTCTGTCGTTGTATAACCGGACTGAGCTACGGAGAAATTAGAACCTCCGGTTGCTACATATCCTCTATTATCCAATACGAAAGCGACAGCAGCCTGACGATAGTGTCCGCTCGGGAAACTGGTTACTTCGTCCCATCTGCCGGTCTCGCCCCGGTAAGGATTGAATTCCCAGCAATCGCTTAACACACTTCCTCTCGCTCCGGTTGCCAAATAGATACGGGCGGTTTTATCCTCTTCCTTACCTACCACAAAAGCTGTTGCATAGCCTCTTGGAATCTTACCGTAATCTCCGTCGTAATTGTGATAATCGGTATCTTTCAATACGTCCAGTTTAGCAAACTTCACACTCTGATACGGAGTAAACTTGATGACATCGTTCGGATAAGAACTTCCGTCAGCACCGGTAAAAATATAAGCGGTTTCTCCGATAACTGCCACACAGGCTCCGGCTCTCTTATCTCCGAACACTTCATTCATTTCCGTCCAGGTATCGGTGTCCAGATCATATTCCCACCAATCCTTCATCGCACCTACCTTGTCATTTCCGTCACTGTAATATCCGTAAGCAACATAAGCTTTTCCTCTGCCACCGGCTTTCGGTACATAAAAACCCAATGCATACTGACGGGGAGTTCCCGGGAAATCCGTCAATTTTGTCCAGCCTTGTCCCGGTGTATATTTCCAAAAATCTTTGAAATATTCAGATTTACCGCTACCGCCGGCTGCTGCATTCTGCGCATAACCTAATCCGACAAAAGCACTTGTTCCATCCGAAAAAGCAGTAGCACCGTAACGCGGTTTAAAATCATCCGGCAAAGTTTCCGCACGTTGCCATATTAAATCTTGTCCTGTTAGGGTACAAGTCCAGAAATCTTTTAATTCATTTGCATATTGATCGATTCCCAATCCGACATAAGCCACATCACCGATTGTAAAGGTTACCGCTCCCACACGACCGGTTCCTCCGAAACTTTCTACTTTTTTCCAGTTCCCGACCTTATCGTCATCGGAGCTACATGCCGCAAAGAACGATACCAGAACAGCTAAAAATAATAAATTCTTTACCGTTTTCATAAAATACTAGTATTTCAATTTTTATTTGTTTATTCTACCAAAACTCGGGCAAAACTACATAAATTATACACAAATACAATAAAAAATCTATTAAATTACGTTTCCAAACTTTATAATTCCTGTAATAACAAATTAAAATAGCTTTCACTTGTAATATTTTTAGAAAATAATTTTACCTTCGCCCTCTGATTATTGCAATGGATAAAATATGAGAAACATACTTTTCTTTTTCTTAATTTGTTTGTGCGGGGCGTGTAATAACGATGTCACTTCAATCGGGGAAGATTTAATCAACAACGAAAGTTATGTTGAAATCAAAACTTATAAAATCCCCACATCGACTGTAAAGCTGGACTCTTTTCCGACCTCGACCGGATATTCCAGCAGTACTTTAAAAGGTTTATTGGCCGGACGGGCAAACGATCCGATCACGGGAGTAACCATCACGACACCCTATTTTGAAATCGTACCTTCCGGAGGCTCGAGAGTCGAAAACACCTATATCTACGATTCGATCACCTTCAATGCCGTATTCAATAAAACGATTTGGGGAGATACAACCACCTTGCAACAATTCCACCTTTATCAATTAAAGGCAACACCGACTTTAAACCCGGACGACGATCTGATTTACAATAATGCCACGGTTCCTCACGAAGCAGAACCGCTCGGATCATATACGACATGGCCGACCCAGGAAAGGTTGAAAAAGTTTCAGTTCCGCCTGAACGATGAAGTAGGACGGGATTTATTCGATAAATTAAGGCAAAACGATTATGTCGTACAAAACGACCTCGATTTTATTCGTTATTTCAAAGGCCTGACCTTAATGGCCGATCCGTCCAACACCTGTATTTTTGGGCTTAGTCCGGCTGCCGACAGCATCGGTATAAAAATCCACTTTCACAGTTCGACGGGCGACCTGACCTATTCTTTCAATAAAAGTAAGAATTACAACCAATATACGTTTATGAATATCGTCAATAATGCCGCCGGGACACCCTATGCCGCACTGACGAAACAATCCGAAAACCTGCCATTTGCAGCAGCCAAACGCCCCAATGCCGTGGACGGCCAAACGGTTACCCAAGGTTTGAGCGGATATATGATTAAAATGAAATTACCGATTGCTCCGGCAGGTAATAAATACCAGACAATTGTCAAAGCGGAAATCGAATTGCATCCGCAACAATTTGTAACCACCTATTATCCGTTACCTAAAACCATATATTTTTACAAATCGGACGTAAGCAACAAGGCATTGTCCACGGTGACCAATATTGCCGGGAATGCCGTAACGGGTAGCCTTGTCTATAAACCGAACAAACCGGGATACGAAACCTATATCATCAATATTACGGATTTCTATAACTCGCTTTGTCAACGTACGGATGCAGAACAAAACAACGAGGTTCTGGTCAGCATCCCGTTAACTGAAATGCATAGTAGTTTCACCCGGTTGACAGTAGACGAAGTACCGGTATTAAAAGTTTATTATGCCCAATATGAGTAATTCCATATTATCTATGAAAAAAATTATTCTGCTTTTTATATTATCCGGATTTTCGGTGTGCACATTCGCTCAGAACAATACCGGGACTCCTTATTCCATGTATGGTATCGGACTATTACAGGATAATTACGGCCCTTATACCGCAATGGGAGGTGTTTCGGCTGCTATGCGCGATGCCAACAACATCAACTTTCTCAACCCGGCTTCCTATACGGCACTCGACAGTAACCGCTTTTACATTCAATTCGGAATTACCGGTGAATATGTAGGCATAGCCACAAACAAAGAAAGCAGCACCTACCGGGTAGCCCAGAATGCAGCCTTGAATATGGCGCTTCGTCTCTATCCGAACCTATTTGCTTCTTTCGGTTTCAACCAGAGATCGGACATCGGTTATGACCTGCATTACAAAGAAAGAATCAACGGAAGCGTCGACGAATACTACAACCAGCAAATATCGGGCAACGGCGGTTTGAACGATTTCTATTTAGGATTGGCCTATAAAGTTAAAAACCTGTCGGTCGGCTTAAATACCTCGTTGGTTTTCGGTAATATCGAAAAGCGGGTCACGTTGATTCCTGCCGTCACCGACAGCTATTACATCAATGCCCGGAATAAAATATCCGTACACGATGTTATTTTTAACCTCGGCCTTCAATACCTGTTTACCTTATCTCCGAAATCCAAACTGACACTGGGAACATCGTTCAATTTAGGGACTGATCTGGCTGCCAAAAAAGACTTCACATCCTACAAGATCAATTCGAGCACTTCCGACCAGCAAACACTGGAAGATGAAGTATTGAGACGGGGCGGCATAAAATATCCGTTCCGGATCATCAGCGGTTTTGCATACGACTACAAAGACAAATGGATGCTGGCAGGAGATTATACCTTCCAGAAAATGTCTGCCTACGAAGAATTCAAAGTCAATCAGGATTACCACGATTATCACAAAGTCTCTCTGGGCGCGTCTTTAATGCCGGCACGTTACGGACGCTACTGGTGGCAACGCAACAAATACATTTTAGGAACTTATATGGTCCGCTCTCAAATTAAATTGAACAATACCTTTATCAATACCTATGCCATTACTTTCGGTACCCAAATGCCGATATACATTCCGAACCGGGAATTATTGCTCGGTATTGCTTTCGATTTAGGGATAAGAGGAACCAAGGAAAACGGATTGATTCAGGAAAAATTTGCAAAAATCCGACTTAACATCGCCTTTAAAGAAGGTTGGTTTATGAAACGAAAAATCGATTAATAAAATATCTAAAATATTATCTGCAAAGAAGTGCGGCAAGTTTAACGAAAAAATCTTAAATTTGCCGCATTAGTTTTATAATAAAACAAATATCGTCCAAAAGACATTGAAACACATCACTTATTGTATAAATCAAAAAAGAAAACTATGAAAAAAATTCTTATCCCTGCTCTCTGTGTTCTGGCTCTGAGCGCTTGTACATCAACACAGAAATATACCATCAACGGTACTGTGGAAGGAGAAACAGAAGGAACAGTTCATCTGGTAAAATTCCAGAACAGACAAGCTGATACATTAGCCAGTGCCCCCATTCAAGACGGAAAATTCAAACTGGAAGGAAGTGTCCAGGAAGTTTCTGACGCTTATTTGACAGTAGATGGTAAAAGAGGCCGTACACCCCTTATCATTGAAAATACAACCTTTACGGCTACTTTGAATCCGGCAGACAACAGCCAGTCCAAAGTTGAAGGAACGGCAAATCAGAAAGTCATCAATGATTATCTGGTTATTTCAAATGACCTGATGAAAAAACAATCTGAGCTGTATAAAGAATATACGGTTGCTATGCAAAATCAGGATCAGGAAAAAGCCAACGAAATCCGGAATCAATTTGAAGC
Source organism: Culturomica massiliensis (assembly GCF_900091655.1). NCBI lineage: Bacteria > Pseudomonadati > Bacteroidota > Bacteroidia > Bacteroidales > Odoribacteraceae > Culturomica > Culturomica massiliensis. The sequence goes on along the minus strand of NZ_LT594621.1, from coordinate 3,804,353 downwards.
TTATGAAAAAGAGGCCGAAGCACAGGAAGCTGATCTGATCAAAAACAATGCCGACAGTTTTGTATCCGCCTTTATCATTGCTTCCAAAATGGGTGGCATGGAATTCGACCAATTGAAAGAAATGTACGGAAATTTGGGTGAAAATGCCAAAAACAGCCTGTACGGGAAAAAAATTGCCGAAAGAATCGCCAAATTGGAAGCTGTAGCTATCGGTCAAACAGCTCCGAATTTCACCCTGAATACACCGGAAGGCAATCCGCTTTCTTTGGCTGATATCAAAGGTAAAGTGAAAATTATCGATTTCTGGGCATCCTGGTGTAATCCTTGCCGTCAGGCAAATCCTGAAGTAGTGGAAATCTACAAAGAATACCACCCGAAAGGACTTGAAATTCTCGGCGTTTCTCTAGACAACAATCAGGAAGCATGGGTGAAAGCCATCGAAGACGACGGTCTGACCTGGAACCACGTTTCAGACCTGAAAGGCTGGGAAAATGCAGCCGCTCAATTGTACGGCGTAAACAGTATTCCTCATCTGCTCGTTCTGGATGAAAACAACCAAATCGTTGCCCGTAACCTGCACGGTCAGGAATTGAAAGATAAAATTGCTGAAATGCTGAAATAAACAGCCTTACTCTTCAATTAAATGCCATACCAATCCCCCTGAAATTGAAATTTCAGGGGGATTTTATTTGGATTCTCTTCCAGTATACCAAACGCCGGTATCAACGTATTTCACGAACCTCTTCTCAACAAACTTTTCTTTTTCATCGGAAATAAGACGATTCTTTACTATTTTTGTATACGTAAAAACAAAACGGGAAAAGGGGAAAATGTACAGGATATCGTTGCTATTCTTATTGTTGTGTTATGGCCTTCAGCTTTCTGCCAGCCATCCGGAAAAAGCGAATCATTGGACAGACGAAACCTTGCAATCCATGACACTGAATGAAAAGATCGGCCAGTTGTTTATGATTGCCGCTTACAGCAATAGGGATCAGGAATATGAAGACCGGCTTGAAAAAATCATCCGGGAATACAACATCGGAGGATTGATTTTTTTCCAGGGGGAACCGGTACGTCAGGCCCAATTAACCAACCGTTATCAGAAAGCAGCCAAATATCCTTTACTGATCGGTCTTGATGCCGAACATGGGGTAGGTTGGCGCTTAAGAACCGGGATGGAATTTCCTTTGATGGGAATAGCCGGAGCCATCCGCAACGATTCCCTGATATTCAGGCTTGGAGCCACAATTGCCCGGCATTGTAAGGAATTGGGAGTACACATCAATTTCGCTCCCGTTGCAGATATCAATAACAACGCTCAAAATCCGGTTATCGGTATGCGGTCTTTCGGAGAAAACCGGAATAACGTATGGCATAAAACCGAAATGTATATCCGGGGCTCTCTCTCTGAAAATGTTCTCCCGGTAGCCAAACATTTCCCGGGGCATGGAGATACCGATACCGATTCGCATTATGCCTTACCGCTCATTAGCCAGGACCGCACACGCCTGGATTCGCTGGAACTCTATCCGTTTAAAAAATTAATTGAGGCAGGCCTGTCGGCAATCATGGTAGCCCATCTGAATGTCAAAGCTCTCGATTCATCCGGCATGCCGGCTTCCTTATCCGCAGCCGTCATCGACCGGTATTTAAAAGACAGCCTGAAATTCAACGGCCTGTGCTTCACCGATGCCATGAACATGAAAGGCGTAACCCGGGGACGGGAACGAGGAGAAGCAGAGGTTGCAGCTTTACTGGCAGGTAACGATATTCTGCTCTTTCCCGAAGACATCGGTCAGGCGATTGCCAAAATCAAAAAAGCCATCACTGACAGTGTGCTGACCGAAAGCATGATCGACGAAAAATGCAAAAAAATCCTGATCGCCAAATACACATATGTCCTGCCGCAATTTCACCCGATCAAGACAGAAAAATTGTGGTCCCGTTTGAACACCCCTGAAGATTTTGCTCTCAAGCAGGAATTGTATAAAAGTGCTGTTACATTAATAAAAAACGAACAAAACATACTACCGCTTCAGCGCCTAGACACCTTACGGATTGCAGCCGTAAATTTCGGGGCCGCCAATATCAATCATTTCCAGACCACCTTAAACCGGTATGCAGAAATATACAACCTGACAGCTCCGGACAAAATGAACGCCACGGAATTGAATAATTTCATCCGGCAACTAAGCGGCTACAACTGCATCATCATATACAACAGCAAAGCTTCCAATCGCAGTTCCCGCCATTTTGGCTATACTCCCGGACTTACAGACCTGATCCGCGCTCTGAAAGGAAAAAAGGTCATCCTTTGCCACCCGGGAACGCCTTACGGACTTAAAAACTATATCGATTTACCGTTAGATGCCATTCTGATCAACTTTGAAGATCACTTGTACGCCCGGCAATATGCTGCACAAGCAATCTTCGGCGGCATCCCGGTTGACGGTAAACTTCCGGTAAGCATTTCTCCGGCTTACTCAGCCGGAGACGGGCTATCAACCCCCAAAACCCGCCTGGGGTATGCGCTGCCTGAAATGTGCCGTATGACATCGGAGCGGCTGTCACGTATCGACTCCATGTGTAATGTAGCCATTCAGACAAAAGCCACCCCCGGATGCCAGGTATTGGTAGCCAAAGACGGTTATGTCGTTTACGATAAAGCTTTTGGTTACAACACCTACAAAAATACGGTTCCCAACCACACGGAAAACATATACGACATCGCTTCCATAACGAAAATCGCAGCGACTCTTCCCTGTGTTATGAAGCTTTATGAAGAAGGAAAAATCAAATTGGAGGCTCCTCTTGCCGACTATTACCCGGCCTTGCGCAACACCAATAAAAAAGACATCACGGTAAAAGAAGTTCTCATGCACATGGCCGGTCTGAAATCCTACGTCCCGGCTTTTACCGAGGCTGTCGATAAAGAAGCCCTTCACGGTTCGCTTTTCACTCCCGTCCCGACAAAATATAACACCCTGAAACTCAAAGACCGGTTGTACGCCAATCCGAATTACCGGTTTAAAGACAGTACCTTCTCACGAGAAGCCCTTCCGGGCTACAAAGCCTTTACTCCCGGATTATACATTTTTGACGGTTACCGGGACAGCATTATGCATGCCCTGTTAAACTCCGAACTGCTTCCTAAAAAAGAGTACGTATACAGTGACCTCAGTTTTATTTTTCTGCAACAAGCCATCGAAACCATTACCCGGCAACCCCTGGATCAATATTGCCGGAATACATTTTTCAAAAAGTTAGGGACTTACAACACCGATTTCAATGCCGCCAAACACCTCAATACGAAATACATTATTCCTTCATGTATAGATAACCTTTATCGTAAAAGAGAAGTCAGAGGCTACGTACACGATCCGACAGCAGCCATCCTGGGCGGTGTTGCCGGACATGCAGGACTGTTTTCGACGGCCAACGATCTGGCCAAAATCATGGAAATGTATTTGAATAAAGGATACTACGGCGGAGAGCAATTTTTTACGGAAAGTACAATTTCGACATTTACCCATCGGGCCGATACGCTTTCCCCAAACCGCCGGGGGCTTGGTTTTGACAAACCGGAAACCGATACGACAAAAATCGGACCGACATGCAAAATCATTCCTCCCGATAGTTTCGGGCACACCGGTTTTACAGGCACTATGGCCTGGGCCGATCCGGACAACCACCTGATATACATATTCCTGTCCAACAGGACTTATCCGAGTGAATTCAACACCAAACTTTCGGAAGAAGATATCCGGACAAAAATTCAGGAATTTATATACCAGGCTTTGCAAAATTAAATTTTCAGCTCCCTGATTTCCGTAATATCTGACTGAATGAGAAGGAAATAATTATAGAAACTTTTCCCTAATTATTACTAGTAAAATCAGGAAAAATAGATACTTTTGCATGTGAAGAAAGAATTTAACCAGTTATTAATAAATAATCTTAATTATGAGTAATTTCTTATCATCCTCTATCGGGAAAAAAGTCATTATGAGTTTATCCGGACTTTTCCTGATTGCTTTTTTATGTGTCCATCTGACACTAAATTTATTTTTGATTCTCGATAACAGCGGGGAGTTATTCAATCATGGAGCAAATTTCATGGCTACCAATCCTGTTATCAAGATCGTTGAACCGATTCTGGCTCTCGGATTCATCATCCACATCATTTGGGCCAGTGTACTTACTTTACAAAACCAGAAGGCACGTCCGGTAAAGTATGCACAAAGGAATCAAGGTCAGAATGCAACCTGGGCTTCACGTAACATGTACATCCTGGGAGCTTTGGTACTTGTATTCCTTATCATCCACCTTTACAATTTCTGGTGGAACATCAAAATCACGGGCAATTTAGCTCATGTTGTCATTGACGGAGTGGAAATGGAAGACACCTATTTGTTGGTATCCAGCCTGTTCAAATCCAGTATCGCCTACTGTGCCCTATACATCATTGGTGCTATCTTACTGGGCCTTCACCTGACACACGGATTCTGGTCGGCTTTTCAGTCTATCGGTTTCAGCAATCAGATCTGGAGAAAACGCCTGGAATGCCTGGCCCGGATTCTGGCTGTAATCATAGCTGTCGGCTTCAGCATCATTCCGTTATACTTCCTGGCAGGGCTGGGAAACTAATTCAATTGTAAGTTGTGGATTGTAAATTCATCACACTGCAATTCAAGATCTAAATTCAAAATTTAAAACTATTTATCATGTCAATAATAGATGCTAAAATACCTGCCGGACCGTTAAAAGACAAGTGGTCAAACCATAAAGCCCATATCGGTGTTGTCAGCCCGGCCAACAAAAAGAAACTGGATATTATCGTCGTAGGTACCGGATTGGCAGGAGGTTCTGCTGCTGCCAGCCTCGCAGAATTAGGCTATAATGTAGCTGCTTTTTGCTATCAGGATTCCCCCCGCCGTGCTCACTCCATTGCTGCACAGGGAGGTATCAATGCTGCTAAAAACTATCCGAACGATAACGACTCTGTATTCCGTTTGTTCTATGAAACCATCAAAGGTGGTGACTACCGTGCACGGGAAGCTAATGTTTACCGTTTGGCAGAAGTAAGTAACGCCATCATTGACCAGTGTGTTGCCCAGGGAGTTCCTTTCGCCCGCGATTACGGCGGTTTATTAGCCAACCGTTCTTTCGGAGGTGCATTGGTAAGCCGTACATTCTATGCCCGCGGTCAAACGGGACAGCAATTATTGCTGGGTTGTTACAGTGCCATGAACCGGCAGATTGAAAAAGGCAAAATCAAGGTATACGATCGCCACGAGATACTCGATATCGTAGTTGTTGACGGCAAAGCCCGCGGAGTGATTGCCCGTGATTTAGTAACGGGTAAGATCGAGCGTTTCGGAGCACATGCCGTTGTTTTGGCAACCGGCGGATACGGTAACGTATTCTTCCTTTCAACCAATGCTATGGGATGTAACGGAAGTGCTGCATGGCAAGCTTATAAAAGAGGTGCCATGTTCGGTAATCCCTGTTTCGTACAGATTCACCCGACCTGTATTCCCGTTCACGGAGAACAGCAGAGTAAACTGACACTGATGTCGGAATCTTTACGTAACGACGGCCGCGTATGGGTACCGAAAAAAATAGAAGATGCCCAAAAATTACAAGCCGGGACTTTAAATCCGAACGATATTCCGGATGAAGACCGTGATTTCTACCTGGAACGCCGTTATCCGGCATTCGGAAACCTGGTTCCCCGCGACGTGGCTTCACGTGCAGCCAAAGAAAGATGTGATGCCGGCTTCGGTGTCAACAACACGGGAAAAGCCGTATTCCTGGACTTCAAATACGCCATCGAGCAATTAGGCCGTGACACCATCGAAAAACGGTACGGAAACTTATTCCAGATGTATGAAAAAATTACGGCTGTCGATCCGTACAATAACCCGATGATGATTTATCCGGCTATACACTATTCAATGGGCGGATTATGGGTGGATTACAACCTGATGACGACCATTCCGGGATTATATGCCATCGGAGAATGTAACTTCTCCGACCACGGAGCCAACCGTCTGGGTGCTTCGGCATTGATGCAGGGATTGGCTGACGGATATTTCATTTTGCCGTATACTATCGGTGATTATCTCGCCAAAGAAATCCAAACTCCGAAAATTAAAACCAATACCCCGGAGTTCGACGAAGCCGAGAAACACGTCACAGAACGTTTACGTAAATTATTCGACATTAAAGGGACCAAATCTCCGGATCATTTCCATAAGCTATTGGGACATATCATGTGGGATTATATCGGCATGGCACGTGAAGCCAAAGGTTTGGAAAAAGCAATTCAGCTGATCGCCGAACTGAAAGAAGAATTCTACAAAGATTTACGCGTTGTAGGAGAATTCACAGCCATGAACAACGAATTGGAAAAAGCAGCACGTGTAGCCGATTTTATCGAATTGGCAAATTTGATGGCACACGACGCTCTCGACCGGAACGAATCCTGTGGTGGCCACTGCCGTTTGGAATCAGTAACCGAAGAAGGAGAAGCCAAACGTGACGACGCACACTATACCTACGTTTCTGTATGGGAATACAAAGGAGAAGACAAAGCTCCCGAATTACACAAAGAAAATTTGGTATTCGAGAATGTCGAACTTACACAACGCTCTTATAAATAATGACCATTGCAAATTGTAAACTTTAAATTGTAAACGACACAATTTGAAATCTACAATTTAAAATTTAAAACGAAGTTTAGTTATGGCAGATACTATATTAAAAGAATTGACACTTAAGGTATGGCGGCAGAAAGACGCCAAATCCAAAGGCGGATTTGAAACCTATAAAGTCCATGATATTTCGACCGGTACTTCATTCCTCGAAATGTTGGATATCCTGAATGAACAACTGGTCAGTGAAAACAAAGAACCGGTTGCTTTCGACCACGATTGCCGTGAAGGTATTTGCGGTATGTGCAGCTTGTTTATCGACGGACGTGCTCATGGCCCGGACGACGATGTGACCACCTGCCAATTGCACATGCGTCGCTTTAAAGATGGCGCAACCATCACCATCGAACCCTGGCGGAGCGGAGCATTCCCCGTTATCAAAGACCTGATCGTCGATCGTAATGCTTTCGAAAAGATACAGCAAGCCGGAGGATATGTGTCTGTAAATACCGGTGGTGTACCCGACGCAAATGCAATTCCGATTGCAAATGAAAAAGCCGAGGAAGCGATGGATGCAGCCGCATGTATCGGTTGCGGGGCTTGTGTAGCCACATGTAAAAACTCGTCAGCCATGTTATTCGTAGCTGCAAAAGTTTCACAATTTGCCCTCTTACCGCAGGGTAAAATAGAAGCCGCCCGCCGCGCTAAAGCAATGGTTGCCAAAATGGATGAACTCGGATTCGGAAACTGTACCAATACAGGTGCATGTGAAGCCGAATGCCCGAAAAGCATTTCTATCGAGCATATCGCCCGACTCAACAGAGAATATCTGAAGGCCAAGCTGAAAGATTAATTCACTGAAAGCCGCCTTCGGGCGGCTTTTTTTAACATCTATACCCATGAGACTATATTACCGGGAAGAAGGAGAAGGACAGCCCCTGATTATCTTACACGGACTGTGGGGGGCTTCCGACAACTGGCTACCCATCATGCATCGTTTAAAAGACCGTTTCAGGGTTATCATTCCCGATATGCGCAATCACGGTCAATCCCCGCATCACCCGCAACACAATTATCCGGCCTTATGCGGAGACTTACTGGAATTGATTCAGAAACTCGGATTGACAAAACCTCACCTTATCGGCCACTCCATGGGAGGGAAAACCGCTATGTTTTTTCTATTGCAATACCCTGAATACATTTCTAAAGCCATTATCATAGACATCGCACCGATAGCCTATATGCCCTCGCTCGAACATCTGAATATCCTGACGTATATCACATCCGTCAATCCGGGAACATTTGCCAATCGCAACGCACTACAGGCGGATATACGAAAACATTTCGGCGATACCGCTACCCAACAGATATTGTTCAAAAATATTCGTAAAACAATAAAAGGACTGAAATGGAAAATCAACCCGGAAGCCCTGCAACAGAATATAAATGAAGTATGCCATTGGCCGGCAGACATAACCGACAAAATCTATCCCGGCCCGATATTGTTTATCAAAGGTGAAAAGTCTGCATATATTCCCAACGAAGGAGAATGCCTGAAAAAACAATTTCCGGCAGCCCGTGTAGAAATCATTCCCCAAGCGGGGCATGCCATCCACAACGAACAGCCGGAAATACTGCTAAAAACGATCCATGCATTTTTAGCCTGACTATTCTTCCGTCCATACTAAAGTTCTCTGGACATAAGAAATAGCCTGAATATTTACATTGCTGTATTTATGATTGTAATCGATTCCCGGTTCCAATAAAATAGCCGACAACCGGACGATGTATTTATCACCGTTTTTCAAATCTCCCATCCGGTTTTCCACATCGGTTTCCGTCTTCGTATTCGAATCGACTGACAGTGATTCGATCCCGGCATACAATTGACTGACAAAATAAGGATTAGCGGCATCCGCATTCTCTTTCAGAACTTCCACCCGGTAATAAACAGAGGCCTGATCGTAAGGATTCCATTCCACCCGCAGACTTTTACCTTCATTATAAGCATTCAGTCCGAAATCCCGGAATGAACGCTGCGGTAAATTTTCAGCATATATACGATCCTTAAATTTTAAAGGATGCCCGGAAACTTTAATATAAAAGACAATATCCCGGGTATTTTCCGGTAACTCAAATTCACTGGCTACAATATCGCCCTTATCCGTCCAGCTTTTTACCCGGCTCCGATAAGCCAACTTAAATACCTTATCCGGAGCTGCGATAACAGAAGCCTCACTCATATTTACCGTATTCTTACCCTTTACGGAAACACCGACCCGCGTCGGTTCGACACCCGAACTCTTTATCTCATTTATCAGATAAGCATCCCCTGTCAAATCCTGCAAATAAACCGGTTCTGTCACATACTTACGCTCCCCTTTATTCACCATCACCGTCAGGTAATTACTTCCACTATGCAATACTCCCCATTTCTCGGTAGTACCGTTATCGTATCGCAAGGTTATTTCATTCTCTCCACTGAACCATGTCCCGACTTCCCGGTCGATACGTCCGCTAAAATCCATCGTCCACAGCTTACCGCTGCTTTCCAGCTTCACAGCTTCAACCAAATCTTCCGTCGTATAACTGTTCGGTGTATTTGCCCAATTTATGCAATACCAATACTTCCCGGTCACTTTATCAATATTCAATATTGTATCGTCGCGCTTACCATCATCACTACAAGACATAAATATTCCCGCAAACAAGAAAATCAATAAGCATTTACCACCTTTCATAACCATTCCCATAAATAATTTTCAATTAATATATATCTTTGCATAGAAGAAGCTGTGCCTTTGCATCATTCAAAAAATTTGCTTCTGCTTTCGGCTTGCATTATTTTTGTGCAAGATACAATTTTTATGCCAAAAAAAGAGAAACACAAATAATAATATGCTATATCCTTTAAAATTTAAGCCTATCATCAAACAAACGCTTTGGGGTGGCAAAAAGCTCGCTTATAAAAGCGAAGACAATCAAGTAAAAGATTCCATCGGAGAAAGCTGGGAGCTTTCCGGCGTTCAGGACAACATATCCGTCGTCTCGGAAGGAGCCTTGGCAGATAACAGCCTGGAAGAGTTGATCGAAGTCTATATGGGAGACCTCGTAGGTGATCATATCTATGAAAAATTCGGAGTGGAATTTCCGCTTCTGATCAAATACATCGACGCCTGTGACAAACTTTCCATACAGGTACACCCGGACGACGCCACAGCCAAAGAGCGCCACAATGCCTATGGAAAAACCGAAATGTGGTACCTGGTAGATGCTGATCCGGAAGCCCGTCTGCTGCTCGGCTTTAATAAAGATACAGACAAATCGGAATATCTGACTAAATTACACAACAACACTCTTCCCGAAATCCTGAACGTTGAAAAGGTAAAAAAAGGAGATTGTTTTTTCATTCCGGCAGGTACGGTACATGCCATCGAAAAAGGATGTTTCATTGCAGAAATACAACAAACCTCCGACATTACTTATCGGATATACGATTACGACCGCCGGGACAAAAACGGAAACGCCCGGGAATTACATACGGAATTAGCTACCGATGTCATTCATTTTAATTCCCAGAAAGAACACAGCATTCCCTATCACAGGCACGAAAACCATACGGAAGAACTTGTCGACTGTAATTATTTCACAACCAGTTACCTGAAGTTTGACAAAGAAATCGAAAAAGACTATATCGATATCGACTCATTCGTTATTTATATGTGCCTGGACGGTAATTTTACAATCGTATACGACACCGACCAATCCATCCAAGTAAAAAAAGGAGAAACAATTCTTGTTCCGGCCTGTCTGAAAAATATATTTCTCATCCCGCAACAAGAAGCCGAACTACTGGAAATATTCATCCGATAACGACCTCTATTATAAAAAGAGAGTCCGTTATACAAAATTACACCTAAAAAGACTGATTGGAGACAGGATTGCCAGTCAGTCTTTCATTTATAGTGTCAATAGTTATCAAGTGATCGATATTTAACTAAAACAATTATTGAGAAAAATAAAAAACCTTTTGACACAACAAGCAAAAAACGAGAGAATTAAATTGATACTATTCAAAAAATTATATAAACACAAATTTGAGTCTTTTTGATTCAAGTTATTTTTCATAAATTTGTATTGAATAACTAAATCTATATGCCTATGAATAAATAACAGCATTATTTTTTGAACATTTACAAGTACCGCCCCACTCTAAAAGTGCCGGTACACACACATAAAAGCGTTAACTTTTATTCTTGCTACTGAAACTTCGACAATTTCAAAGCAATCAAGAATAAGGTCAATGTCCATGTTTATCGTGGGCTTACTTATTTATTTGATTGCAAGGTAGTCGAAGACCTCAGTAGAAAATAAGAGTATTGCCCACGTTTTTTTGTGCTATAAACTCAAATTTTTTACGCCAAAAGGGCAAAGGCAGAATAAAATCTCATTAAAATGAAAATTCACTATTTATTATGCATTATGTTTTCTGTTTTTGTATTAACAAGTTGTGGTTCAAGAAAAAAAGCCATGATAAAAGCACAAGATAAAATGATAAATGCTCTTATGCAACAACAGTCGGTAACAACAGCGGCCGTAGCTGCAGTAGCAAAGGATCCTACCATCCGTAAAGGTGAAGCAACAAAAATGGTAAATCGCGATAATCCCGGAGAAACAGCTTTGGAACGTACAATCATCCGTTGGAACTTTGACTCAGAACCAAGAGGCGCTCGGATTTCCTGGCGGGTTATTTCAAGCATACCGGATATTGTAAAAAATACAAATGAAACATACTTAACAACAACACCTTACGAAGAAACCCGTTCATTTAACATTCTCGGTCTAACTTATGAAAATTCCCGGGATGTGACTATCGAAATCAAACTGTCTAAAACCGGATATTATGATCAGGTAAAACGTTATAATGTCCGCCAAGCCATCGACCAACAAGAAATCAGTGGCTTTTTTGATTTGGTTAAAAGAGACGAATAATCCAAACAAGTACTAACTTATATTGATCTATGTTGAAATAACTCCGTTTTTGTCATTCTTACTCAAAAACGGGGTTATCTTATAAAAAATTACCATTAAAAAAGTAAGTCTTTGAATTAGTAAAAACTTACATATAAATACTTAAAATAATAAAGAACCTGCCTTATCGGCAAGTTCTTTATTGTTTAACAAATAACGGATCTTAAATTTCAAACATAGAACTTAATTTTGAATCTCTGATTTTAGATTAAATAGACCTAATAACGATTCAATCAATTTATACCTTACTGATTCATCGTCATGTGTTCCTGATCCGTCAATTTTTCACAATAATGACACTTCAACACAATAGGCGAGTCGTTCACCACCGTAAATTTCGTACGCACATATTCGTGATTTGTAATACATTTGGGATTCATACATTTTACAATACCTTCCACGGTTTCCGGTACATTAACCGTCTTTTTCTCCGCCACATCGTAATCCCGGATAATATTGATCTTGGCAGAAGGAGCTACCAAAGCCAATTTATTCACTTCATCATCTTCCAGAAACTTATCCCAGATTTTAATGATGGCTTTCTTTCCCAATTTACTGCTCCGCAAATTCGTTCCGAAAGTCATTGCATTATCCAAAGCCGTAATACCTAACACATTGATTACATCAAACAACTTCTCGGCCGGTATATGATCGATCACAGTACCATTCTCAATAGCACTAACCTGTAATTCTTTTTTTGCCATAACAATTAAATTTTTGATTTTTGATTGAAGATTTTTGATTCCGTTGCCTAATACAATCGTAAATCATAAATCGTAAATCGTAAATTATTTTAGTCCCAACGCTTTACAAATAATAGCCTGACGGGCAAATACTCCGTTGCGGGCCTGTTCGAAATAATAAGCTTTCGGACTTTCATCCACATCCACATCTATTTCGTTCACCCGGGGCAGCGGATGCAAAATACGCATACTCTCCTTGGCATCCGTCAACATCGAGTTTCTCAAAATATATACATTCTTCACCTTTTCATATTCCAACGGATCGGCAAAACGCTCCCGCTGTACACGGGTCATATATAAAATGTCAGCCTTATTGATCACCTCATCCAATTCAGTATGTTCATAATAAGGTATATGCAAAGCTTTCAAATGAAGCTTATAAGCTTCCGGCATTTGCAATGACTCGGGAGCCACAAAATGGAAAGTAGGATGGAAATGACTCATAGCCTGCAACAAAGAATGTACAGTACGGCCATACTTCAAATCTCCGACCATACAAATCTCCAGATTTTCCAAAGTACCCTGGGTTTTATAAATAGAATATAAGTCCAGCATCGTCTGGGAAGGATGTTGATTGGCTCCGTCTCCTGCATTTACAACCGGATGTACGGCAACTTCACTGGCATAACGGGCCGCTCCCTCTACCGGGTGCCGCATAACGATCAGATCCGCATAATTATCCACCATCTTGATCGTATCTTTTAACGTTTCTCCTTTAGTTACGCTGGAAGAAGACGCATCAGAAAAACCGATGATACGTCCGCCCAAACGATTGATTGCCGTTTCAAAGCTAAGACGGGTACGGGTCGATGGTTCGAAAAATAAAGAAGCGACTACCTTACCTTCCAACAAACGTTGGTTTGGATTCTTTTCAAATTCCGAAGCAGACTCCAGAACCTCCAGAATTTCCTCTTTGGTGTAATCCTCAATAGATACTAAGCTGTGTGTGTTCATATCGTTATATTTAAGTTCTCAAAAATTCTACACTCATAATTCCTCCGGTCCGATTCAGATATAAAAAAAAACCAACACTTGTCAGTTGACAATGTCGGTTTTTTATAAATTCGTCAGTAAATAACATCCGTAACTCAGGCTATACCTGAATTTCCACTGTTTTATATATTTGAATTCTGATACCATATCAGAATTCAAATGTAAACAATATTTTAAAATGTCACAATTTTATTTCGTTTTGTTTTCAAGAAAGTAAATTCTTCACCCGACCGACAATATCACAAGCAACCTCTCTCTTACTCTTCAAGGCATATTCCTGAATATGTTCCCGGCGGTCGATCATCGTTACTTTATTGGTATCTCCGCCAAAACCGGCACCTTCATCCTTCAAGCTGTTCAAGACGATCAAATCCAGATTTTTCTTTTTCAGCTTCTGAAACGCATTGCATTGTTCATCATCCGTTTCCAAAGCAAATCCGACCAATAACTGTCCCTCTTTTTTCCTCTTGCCCAATTCAGCCGCAATATCCTGTGTCGGCTGCAATTTCAAACATAAATTTTTCCCCTCCCTCTTAATCTTGGAAACAGCCTTTTCTTCCGGCGTAAAATCCGCAACGGCAGCACAGGAAACAATGATGTCACAATCTGCCGCTGCCGGAATAACTTCAGCATACATTTCCGCTGCCGATTCGACATCCACCCGCCGGATAGAAGGATGACCGGTTGTAAGAGTTACCGGGCCGGCAACCAAAACCACCTCTGCCCCCCTTCGGGCAAACTCTTCAGCTAAAGCAAACCCCATCTTTCCGGTAGAATAATTTCCGATAAAACGCACCGGGTCGATCTTTTCATAGGTAGGTCCGGCCGTTATCAGTACTTTTTTCCCTGCGAACTCAGCTTGCGCAGTAAAATAACGCTCCAACAGACGAACGATATTTTCAGGTTCTTCCATACGTCCTTTACCGGTCAGACCACTTGCCAATTCGCCATCCTCCGGTTCTATAATGACATTTCCAAAAGAACGCAAAACAGCCAGATTCCGCTGGGTCGCAGAATGCCGGTACATATCCAGATCCATTGCCGGAGCAACCACAACCGGACACTTAGCAGATAAATATGTCGTCAACAACAAATTATCGGCAATACCGGAAGCCATTTTCCCGATCGTATTCGCCGTTGCCGGAGCGATCAGCATCAGATCCGCCCACAAGCCAAGATCAACATGCGAATTCCAGTCTCCGTTTTCCGGATTGTAAAAATCGACTAAAATCGGTTTCTTCGTCAATGTCGCCATAGTCAGGGGGGTAATAAACTCCTTGGCCAATGCCGTCATCACCACCTGCACTTCTGCCCCTTCTTTGACCAGTAAACGAGCCAGTAGCGCCGCTTTATAAGCCGCAATACTCCCTGTTATTCCTAATATAATATGTTTTCCTTTCAACATAGGGCCCTAAACAAAACGTCACATTCCTAAATTAAAAAAGCCACCCGAAAGTGGCTTCAGTTATCAGTCTTCCTTAACGACTTTTTCTCTATCCTTTTCAGTAGAAGGATTCCGGAAATACACTTCATCATCCAAAAATTCCTGGGTAGCGATCAATACCGGTTTCGGAATTCGTTCATAATACTTTGAAATCTCGATCTGCTCGCGGTTTTCGAAGATTTCCTCCAAATTGTCCGTATAAGAAGCAAACTCTTGCAACTTACGGCTCAATTCGTCTTTCATCTCCACAGAGATCTGGTTGGCTCTTTTCGCAATAATAGCAACAGCCTCATAGACATTACCTGCTTTAGCCGAAAATACAGCCGGATTACGAGTAATCGTGTTATTAGGTGCTTTTACTTTTTTAAAATCTACCATAACTGATTTTATATTAATTTATCTATTCGTCGAATTTATAATTATCCAAAAAAGCATTTATCTCATCATATCTTTTCTTGATATCATTTACATACTTGCTATTGGGATATTCATCTGCAAAATAATAATACTCTTCTTTAGCCGCATTATAACGCTCCAGCTTCTTATCGTCTATACTATTCACCGCCATTTCATACTTCGATAAAAACAGCAGATACATAATTTCCTCCCGGTATTTGGAACCGGGGTAATCTTTCAGACAATTCTGCAAACTGATCACAGCAGCTTTATAGTGCTCCCGGAGAAAATAATTCTTCGCACTCAAATAATCCTTGTATGCCAATTTATCCAGCAACTCATCGATATATCCGTTGATCTTATCTTTACGCATACTGTTCGGATAACGATTCAGATACAACTGAAAATCATTGATTGCTTTCAAACTGGCCGTCTGGTCCAGACGAGGCTTAGGCGAAGCCATATAATTACAATATCCGACCATATACAAACACTCCTCTGCAAAAGAACTTTCCGGATAAATCGTGATAAACTGCTTAAACAGCTCGGAAGCATACTGGTACTCCTTTTGATTATAGGTACAAAAAGCACGGTAATAAGCAATACTCTGCGCCTTACTCGTTCCGGTAAAGACCGTCCGGATACCGTCGAACAAATTCATGGCCTTCTGATATTCTCCTTTGTTGTAATACTCGATAGCTTTAGAGTATATCAATTGATAATCATTACTTTTCAACAATTTCTGATACTCTCCGCACGAGTAAAATAACAATACGGCCAGAATAAATCCAATAATTTTCTTCATAAAACGAGTGCTTTTTTTGCAACATGCAAAGATACAGCATAAATCCCAACAAACAACAAAAAGAGGTTAAAAGTTAAAAGGCAAACGTTAAAATCAGCCCTTCTTTCTCCTACTTGCTGTTTTATACATCACCTTTTAGCATTTACTTTTCGCTTTTTACTTTTTTATTGTACCTTTGCTCCGATTATTAAAGATATATCTACAAAATTCCAAAATAGTAAAGACGTGGACATTTTTGAAAGAGTAAAAAAGCAAAGAGGAAACATCGGCCAATATGCCAAACAGGCTCACGGCTATTTTGCTTTCCCGAAATTAGAGGGTGAAATCGGCCCCCGGATGATATTTCGAGGAAGAGAAGTATTAAACTGGAGTTTGAACAACTATATTGGCCTAGCCAATGATCCTGAAGTAAGAAAAATAGATGCAGCTGCTGCTGCAGAATGGGGACTCGCCTACCCGATGGGGGCCCGAATGATGAGTGGACAAACCTCCCGTCACGAATACCTGGAATCACAATTAGCTGATTTCGTAGGCAAACCCGATGCATTCTTACTGAATTTCGGTTATCAGGGAATGGTATCCATTATCGATGCCATGACCAGTCGTTTCGATTGTATCGTTTATGATGCAGAATCACATGCCTGCATTATGGACGGACTGCGTTTATCGCCGGCCAAACGCTACGTTTACTTACACAACGATATCGACAGCCTGCGCAAACAACTCGAAAGAGCAACCAAATGGGTTGCAGAAACCGGCGGAGGCATCCTGGTGATCACCGAAGGTGTTTTCGGTATGGCCGGAGATTTAGGTAAACTGGACGAAATCGCAGCCCTGAAAGAAGAATTCGATTTCCGCTTTTTAGTGGATGATGCCCATGGTTTCGGAACGATGGGACCGACAGGAGCCGGAACCGGAGAACATTTCGGCGTACAGGATAAAATCGACCTGTATTTTGCAACTTTTGCAAAAGCTATGGCCGGATTCGGAGCTTTCATCGCCACAGACGAAGAAATATGTATGTATTTGAGATACAACATGCGCTCACAAACCTTCGCCAAATCCTTAACCATGCCGATGGTAGAAGGAGCTATCAAGCGTTTGGAAATGCTGAAAACCCAACCGGAACGCCGCGAAAAATTGTGGCAGATAGCAAATGCCTTACAATCCGGACTGAAAGAGGACGGACTGAATATCGGTAAAACCAATTCCATGGTAACGCCGGTGTACCTTTCCGGAAGCGTAGCCGAAGGCATGCAGGTGGCAACGGACCTGAGAGAAAATTACAATCTGTTCTGCTCCATTGTCGTGTATCCGGTGATTCCGAAAGGACAATTGCTGTTGCGTCTGATCCCGACAGCCACACACACGCTCGAAGATGTCAAATACACCATTAAGGCATTTAAAAACGTAGCTGAAAAATTAGCCAACGGAGAATACAACAAAGAGACATTGGTAGATGCCAATAATCTTTAATACATATGCAGTATTGAAAAAGGGGAAACCAGTTGACGGTTTCCCCTTTTTATTATAGCTTGTCTAAGGCTTTCCGTGCCTTGGCAACCATATCGGCCGCAGGAATCTCTTTTAACTTATCAACCTCAAAGTCCTGCAATATAGCCTCCAGCTTTTTCAGCTTATAAACGTTTTTCTCCTTGGTAAACTTTTCTTTCAACACCCGTACCTTTTCATAATCCTGAATGCCTTCTACCAGCTTTTCCAAACGAATTGAAGAACGGCCGCCCGGATAGGCTAAATAACAATCACCCCCTCCGAAAGCCCGGAAACGGGAATCTGTCAACGGATCTTTGGTCCAGCTATTGTAAGCCCACCGCAAATATCCGTCGAATCCTTTGGCCGCAGCATACCAACCTAACCAAACAGCCTCTGCCGGCGGCGAAAAAGTAAACGTATTGGGATAAGATTCCGAGCAACAGGTATAATACGTACTGAGTTTACCGGCAGCCTGCCGTTCCTTCAAAATGTTTTCCGGAAAAAACTGCCCCAGCGCAATACAATAATCATCAATATCAGCTTCGATCTCCGGATGGAAATTTCCAGCCAATGCAACTTTATAGGCCGGATCTGCTTCCCGGATCAGACGGATTGCTTTCTGCATCGCTGCCATAGGACGCTCGTCCATTGCAATCGTCGTTATATCGAACCACCCTTTTGTTTTCAGATGACGGGCAAAATCCTGCAAAAAAGGCAGCCAATATTCATTATAAGCCGGCGTTCCGACGTCTGCTTTTACAAACTTCAATTGATTCGATGCCTGGTCAAAAAACTGAAAAGACAAATCCCAGGGAATCATCGTATAGCAGTTGATCTGCCTGTCAATTCCCAACCCCATCATAAACTCAACCCACTTGTCGAAAACAGCATAATCATATTGCCAACTGCCGTCCAAACGCTTGATGCGCATCACCATGGATTCAAAATAATCTTCAGTCTGCCCTCCCCAGGGTTTATGCATAATACTGGCGGTTATCGTCTTTTGTCCGGCATCAGCCAATAGTTTCATCACCGGATACATTGCCTCAAAATGTTCCTTACTCCATAAATCCACCCCATGAAAACGGGCAACAGCAAAAGGGTTCTGCCACAAATCCAAACGAAAAACCCGATTTTCAAGTGACGGTAAAGACTGATTTACGACTCCGATTTCAATCACCAGCGGTTGTATGTCCGGATGTCCAAAACTCAATTTACCGCGATACACTCCGGCCGGAAGGTTTTCCGGCACCCGTATCTTTACCCATACCGGACGCACCGTACGGGCTTCCATATAATCGGCCACCTTCATGTCGAGTACATCCGCCACCAAAGAAGAATCGAACAAAGTCCGGTCAGGCCGGTAACCGCATGTCCCCCGTTTATCTTTATTCAATTCATCCGTCATCACATAACGAACGAGGTGAAGGGAAATATCTTCTTTTCCGATCTTCTGACCACTGGAGACAACCAAATCGGTTATCTCGGGTTTTATCTCTGCCGGCTGCTTTGCCCATACAACAGCCTGTAAATTTACAACCTCCCCTTTCCACACTTTACCTCTCCATAATTTACGTCCTTTATCCAGTCCGGCAACTTTTGTTTTCCCATAACGGATATCCGTCGATCCCCAGCAAGCCCCGACAGCCTGTCCGCATTGCTTCCATTCCTGCTCATCGGCAGTCGTCCCGTCCGAAAGCTCTTTATAATCCCGTACATATAATTTTTCCTGTGCCTTACACCACACCGCAAAACAAAGGCACATCATAACACTTAACACCACATTTCTCATATATTCAATATTTAGTTAACAATACGTTCTATTTCACATAATACTTCATAGCTTCCGGCAACTCTTTTTCCAAATCGGCAATACGATGCTCGTCAGAAGGATGTGTCGACATAAACTCTGCCGGTTTCTGACCGGAAGCCGATGCCATCCGTTTCCAGAAATCGACAGCCTCCTGCGGATTATATCCGGCTATCGCCATAAAAATCAAACCCAAACGATCCGCTTCACTCTCATGTTTACGGGAAAAAGGCAATATCACCCCGTAATTTCCTCCGATACCGATGGCAGTTCCCAACAACACCTGCGTCGTTTCAGACTTATTCTTCATCGCATAAGCAGCAGCCATACTCCCGGCCTGCAGCAGTGCCTGCTGACTCATCCGCTCATTACCGTGACGCGCCACAGCATGAGCAATTTCATGTCCCATAACAACGGCAATACCGGCATCTGTCTTGCATACGGGCAAAATCCCTTCATAAAATACGACCTTCCCCCCGGGCATACACCAGGCATTCATTTCAGGGCTCTGCACTAAATTAAACTCCCATTTAAAATCAGCGATCCGGTCTTCCAGTCCTTTCGACTTCATATATGATTCAACCGCAGCAGCAATCCGTTTTCCCACCTCTTTCACCCGCTGGGTATTCTTTACATCCGTCGACAATTTATTTTCTTTCAAGAAAGCCTGATACGAAGTTAAACTCATCTGCATCACTTCCCCTTCCGGATAGATCAACAACTGCTTTCTCCCGGTAATGGGAACCGTCGCACACTGCATCGTGATAAACAATATCCCGATCACAGTAAAAACTCTGATTATTTTCATTTTGTATTCATTTAATTAATCCAAATACGCAAATTCAGGTAAAACAGATATGACAAATCTACAAAATAATACGAAAAAAGAGAGCCTAAGCTCTCTTTTACATTATTTTCGTTAAAAATCAATACGCGGTCAAATAATCAACATCGCATCTCCATACGTACCGAATTTATATTTTTCCTTTACAGCCACCTCATAGGCATTCATCACATGCTCGTATCCGCCGAAAGCAGCTACCATCATCAACAAAGTCGAATAAGGCAAATGAAAATTAGAAATAAAAGCATCGGGTACACTGAAATCATAAGGCGGAAAAATAAATTTATTCGTCCAGCCTTCAAACTCAGTCAAACGTCCTTTGGTCGTCACACAACTTTCCAGCGTCCGGACAACAGTCGTACCGACGGCACAAATTTTATGTTTCTCATCCTTTGCCTCATTTACGATAGACACGGTTTCCGGATTCACAATAATTTGCTCCGAATCCATCTTATGCTTCGTCAAATCTTCAACATCTACCTCACGGAAATTCCCCAGCCCCACATGCAAAGTAATATAAGCAAAATTAATTCCCTTTATCTCCATCCTTTTCATCAACTCACGGCTAAAGTGCAGGCCGGCAGTCGGCGCAGCGACAGCTCCTTCATGAGAGGCAAAAATAGTCTGGTAATTTTCAGCATCTTCCGGCTCTACTTTACGATCGATAAATTTAGGCAGCGGTGTTTCGCCTAAGCCGTAAAGCAATTTCTTAAACTCCTCATATTCTCCGTCGAAAAGAAAACGCAACGTCCGGCCACGGGAAGTCGTATTATCGATCACTTCGGCCACCAAACTATCGTCTTCCCCGAAATACAATTTATTTCCAATCCGGATTTTACGGGCCGGATCGACCAAAACATCCCAAATACGTAAATCCCGGTTTAGTTCTCTCAACAAAAAGACTTCAATTTCGGCTCCGGTTTTTTCCTTATTTCCATACAATCTGGCCGGAAAAACTTTCGTATCATTGAATACAAATACGTCTTTCTCATCGAAATAATCGATAAGATCTTTAAAGACTTTGTGTTCTATCTCTCCCGTTTTTTTGTTTAAAACCATTAACCTGCATTCATCCCGATTCTGAGCCGGATGCAAAGCAATAAGCTCCTGAGGTAATCTGTATTTAAACTTGGATAATTTCATATTTTATTTTTATTTAATCTGACAAAAATATTCGTTCATATAAATTGTAAATTTTAAATTACCTGGCAACCTGATTCGTTATCAAATTCTTTTAGTCCAAAATCATCAATTTAAAATCTACAATTTAAACGCTTATTCATTTTTTGATCTACACTTTATGATTACCATTCCCTTTTTTGAAGGGGAGGATTGTGGGTATGATCTGAAATCGTAAATCGTAAATCTAAAATTAAAACGTTCATTTCCTATTCCTGAAAATAAAATAATACCGCTTTGCTATCCACACAGCAATATCCGGAACATTTCTTCCCAGTTTTTCAAAGAAACGCCCCAAATTAAAATAAGTTGCGCAAGTTATGATTTTTCTTGTAGAAAAACAATCAATTCATCCATATTATTTGCATCCTTCACCTTAAAGTCTCCTATGGCAGTCCGCCGTAAATCAGCCAAATAAGCCCCGCTTCCACAGGCAGCCCCGATATCATTCGCCAAAGACCGGATATACGTCCCTTTACTACATACGATCCGTAACTCAACCTGCGGCGGCTCGAAACGTAAAATTTCAATCTCTTTCACATATACATCTCTGGGGGGCATAGCCACACCCTTCCCCTTCCTCGCCTTCTCATAAGCCCTCACACCATCAACCCTGACGGCAGAATAGGTCGGAGGTATTTGTTTTATTTCACCGACAAATTGCTGTATCGCCTCTTCAAAAAAAGGACGGTCTATGTGTTGCCAGGGATACTCCCGGTTTACCTGCGTTTCCAGATCGAAAGAAGGTGTCGTCGCTCCCAGCTGAAGTGTTGCGACATATTCTTTTTGCTGCCCCATATATTTGTCGATTTCCTTTGTCCAGCGCCCGATACACACAATCACCAGACCGGTCGCCAAAGGATCCAACGTACCGGCATGCCCCACTTTCAACTTACCGAACTTTTTACGCAAACACCAACGGATTTTATTAACGACATCGAAAGAGGTCCATTTCAGCGGCTTATCCACCAATATCAATGCTCCTTCCTGAAAAACACCTTCTTCTTTAAATACAACCATATCTTAAAAACCAGATTGATAAGATAAATTAACCCACGTTTTAATTGCAAATTGACGATTTTAGATTATACCCGCAATCTTCCCCCGGACATTTGTAATTTCAGATTAACAGCCTTTTCAGTCTGATTCATGCATAGTCCTCTATCCTCGCGGATTAACGAACCTGAGGTTCTGATTCGTTGTTCAATCTAAAGCCTTAATTAAAATAAATCCACGGATAATACAGTCACCCCTACGATAAAACAGTATACGGCAAACCATATCAATTTTCCTTTTTTCACCAGATTGAGCATCCAACTACAAGCAATAAAACCGGAAATAAAAGCCGCCAAAAATCCGACCGCCAAAGATAAGGTGGAAATACCGCTCTCTGCCTGTCCGAAATTACCCTTCATTAAATCCAGAAAAGCTTCTCCTAAAATCGGGACCAAAACCATTAAAAAAGAAAATTTAGCTACATTTTCCTTATTATTACCCAAGAGTATCCCCGTTGCAATCGTAGACCCCGAACGCGAAAGTCCGGGAATAACGGCACATGCCTGTGCCAAGCCGATAATAAAAGCATCCCTGAAAGAAATCACCGAACGCACACGAGGTTTTGCATAATAAGCAAAAGCAAGCAATACGGACGTCAACAGCAATGCACCTCCGACAACCATCAATCCGGAACCGAACAAGGATTCTACATAATCCTTAAAGAAAAAACCCACAATTCCCACAGGTATCATCGACACGACAATTTTGGCAATGTACATCGTTTCTTCATTCCACCGAAACCGGAAAAGGCCGGCTAACAAAACAGCGATTTCTTTTCGTAACACAACAATCGTACTACAGACCGTCGCCGCATGAACCGCAACTGCAAAAGTGAGATTTTCCTCTCCTTCAACCCCCAAAATAGCATTAAAAATCTGCAGATGTCCGGAACTACTTACCGGCAAAAACTCTGTCAGCCCCTGGATAACACCCAGAACCAATGCCTCTAACCAATCCATATTACAAATGAAATTTTAAAATCTGAAAAACCTTTCCCGCAACATGCTCCGCCGATGTACAGCCAAACTTCCCGTAAAATATCTCTCCCGAAAACTGTAATTCCCCGGTAATCACATCCCCAACACCTCAATATACTGTATCACCGTCAATCTTCCTTCTCTTTCTTTTCCTTCGGCTTCCGCATAATAGCCCAAAATACAAAACCGAAACCGAGAAGAACGACAATCGGAGCCAAAGTAATTCTCCTGAAACTGAATATGGCATAATTAAACTCATTCGGATCGTCACTGCCCCCACCCATCATCAGGATGAATCCCAAAACAATAATCCCAAAACCGATCAATATCATTTTATAATTACCCGCCGGGATCGGAAAACCGGCTTTCTTTTCCGGTGTCGTTTTCAAATTACTTTTCACTGCCATATATTTATCACTTAATTTTCAATTATACAGGTCGTTCAAATCTTTATTCAGATATTTTAAAACAGACATCCAGGAAGACACAAACGACAACAAAATACCGGACACAAATACAAATGCAACCATTACAATCAGCAAATCCCGGTTCATGATATTGATAACTCCGCCGACTTCCTTTTGAAGAAAATAAACAGCCAACAGCAAAATCATATTGGCAATCATACTACCGAAAAAACCGAACCAAACACTATTGCGGATAAAAGGCCGGCAAATAAAGAAAGGTTTTGCCCCCACCAATTGCATGGTCTTGATCAGAAAACGCTGGGAATAAACCGATAGATGTATCGTATTCCGGATCAGTGTAAAAGAAATCAACACCAAAGCTGCACCGGCAATCAACAGAATAATACTGATTTTACGAACATTCTCGTTCACATACTGCACCAGTGATTTTTGATAAGAGACCTCCTGTATGATATCGTAAGCCACCAATTTTTTCTCTATAATCTCCAGGGAATCGTTATTGGCATACTGAGGCACCAGCTTAACCTCAATTGAAGGTAAAAGCGGATTATACCCCAATACCTGCTCAAAATCCTCTCCCAGTTCTTCTTTAAAATTACGGGCAGCTTCGGCTTTGCTGACAAAAACAGATGACGCGACAAAAGGTTTCGTATCCAGAAGCTTTTGCATCTTCTTCATTTCAGCCTCGTTGACATTGTCCTTCACAATAATGGAAAAACCGATGTTTTGCTTTACATGATCAGATATCGCCCTTGCATTCAAAAGAATAAATACCAAAATACCTACAACCACCAACACCAAAGCAATACTTAATGTTGAAACAAAATAGGAACCGGCTACTCTTCTTTTTCTACGAGACATATTATTCGTCGTTAAAATCTGACAAATATAATAATAATCTGATCGTCACCCAAAAATTTATTCCAAGGATTATGCAATACATACTCCTCAAAGGCATAAAAAAAAGGAAGCCGAACTATGTTTGACTTCCTGATTTTAGGAGTACTCGAAGCGGGACTTGAACCCGCACAGCCGCAATGGCCACAGGATTTTAAGTCCTGCGTGTCTACCAGTTCCACCATTCGAGCATCTCTGTAGAGAGAGCGAAAAACGGGACTCGAACCCGCGACCCCGACCTTGGCAAGGTCGTGCTCTACCAACTGAGCTATTTTCGCATTTTACAATTTACTCTTTTGAAAAGCCGTCTTGCCAAGGTCGGATTTTATTATTCCGGGGGGGGGCAAGGTCGTGCTCTACCAACTGAGCTATTTTCGCATTTTACGATTCACTCTTTTGAAAAGCCGTCTTGCCAAGGTCGGATTTTATTATTCCGGGGGCAAGGTCGTGCTCTACCAACTGAGCTATTTTCGCATTTTATGATTCACTCTTTTGAAAAGCCGTCTTGCCAAGGTCGGATTTTATTATTCCGGGGGCAAGGTCGTGCTCTACCAACTGAGCTATTTTCACGTTGTGTAAAAGAACATTTTTCTTTAGCGAGTGCAAATATAAAGCGTTTTTTAGTTTATACAAACAAAAACGCAAAAAAATACCACAACCGGCATAAAACTTTCCGCAAAATAATTTATCCGATATGAAACTTTTCAGAATCATTTTCGTTCTATCCGATATAAACTAAAACTAAACTAACCTGACTAATAACACAATTTCACAAAGAATCTTGTGTCCCTCCTTGCCTCCGGCAAGGAGTTTTTTATTATTTTTGGACGAATTATTCAATACACACGGCTTCACATTTTCGGACACTAATTATGGACACCAGAAAAAACGCATCTTTTTCATTTGAGCAAGAAAGAAAAAAAATCCGACGCAGTTTTACAATTATGGTTAAAACCGGAGGTCCGATATGTAATCTGGATTGCGATTATTGTTACTACCTGGAAAAAGAAGCCCTTTATCCCGGAAAACATCCCACGCTCCCTTTTTTCAAAATGCCCGACAATGTTCTGGAAAAACTGATCCGGGAATATATTCTCTCCCAGCCACAGGAACAAATCGAATTCGTATGGCACGGAGGTGAACCGGCATTACTGGGGGTGGAATATTTCCGTAAAATTCTCGACATCCAAAAAAAACAGGCCGATGGGAAGAAAATATTGAATGCATTTCAAACAAACGGAACCCTTATCGACGAAGAATGGGCGAATTTTCTGGCCGAAAATCATTTCCTATGCGGCCTTTCCATCGACGGACCTAAAAAATACCATGACAATCACCGGCGTTACCCCAATGGTAAAGGCTCCTGGGACAAAGCCATGGAATGCGTGAAGCTATTTCAGAAATACGGTGTCGAATTCAACACCATGTCCGTCGTCAACGCCTCCAACAGCAAGCAACCGGCCCTTGTATACAACTTTCTGAAAAGCATCGGTTCCCGCTTTATGCAATTTACCCCGATCGTAGAACGAATAGCCCTGGACGAAACAGAACCTCTTTCTATAGTAGACAACAGGTATTCGAAAGCAACCGCTGTCATGAACGAAAACGTAAACGCAACCGACTGGGGAAATTTTTTATGCCGGATCTTCGATATTTGGGTAAAAAAGGATGTCGGGACGCATTTCATCAATTACTTTGACAATACTTTAGCGGCCTATGCGGGGCAACAGCCTTCTCTTTGCTCTATGGCAGAATACTGCGGTTGTTCCCTGGCAATCGAGCACAATGGAGATACCTATTGTTGTGACCATTTTGTTTTTCCTGAATACAACGTAGGTAACATCATGACGACCCCCATTTCAGAAATGGCTAAAAGCGACAAACAACTTTTCTTTGAACAACATAAAAAAGATACACTCGCCCGCCAATGTCAGGCATGTGAATACTTAGCTGCCTGCGGAGGAGACTGTCCCAAAAACCGCTTTGTCAAAAACGAAGACGGTGAATATATATCCTACTTATGCGAAGGATTCAAAATGTTTTTCCGGCATACCCGGAAACATTTCGAATTCATGGCCGACGAATTACGACATCACAGAGCGCCTGCAAATATTATGAATCAAAAAGGATAAAAACAATGGATACCTACAAAGCCAGCGAAAACCGCTATACACACATGCCCTATCGCCGCTGCGGGAAAAGCGGTTTATTATTACCTGCCATTTCATTGGGTTTGTGGCATAACTTCGGCCATGTCGATACATTCAGCAATTTTACCGAAATCATACACACGGCTTTCGACCGGGGAATTACCCACTTCGATTTGGCCAACAATTACGGTCCGCCTCCCGGAGCCGCCGAAGAAAACTTCGGACATATTCTGAAAAAAAGCTTAAGCCGCTACCGGGACGAACTGATCATTTCGACCAAAGCCGGACACGATATGTGGCCGGGGCCATACGGTAGCTGGGGCAGCCGTAAGCATTTAATGGCGAGCATCGACCAAAGCCTGCGACGGATGGACATTGAATACGTAGATATTTTTTACTCCCACCGACCGGACCCCGCTACCCCTATTGAAGAAACCGCCGAAGCCTTGTCCGATATTGTCAGACGCGGCAAGGCATTATATATCGGCATCTCCAAATACAATAGCGAACAAACAGATAAAATCGTTAAACAGTTAAAACAAGCGGGAACCCCATGCCTGATTCATCAAGACCGCTATTCGCTATTCGACCGCCACATCGAACATGACCTGTCAGACATCATCAGAAAACATGAATTGGGATTGATTGCGTTTTCTCCTCTCGCCCAAGGCCTGCTCACCAATCGCTACTTACACGGTATCCCCGCCGATTCCCGTGCCGCCAAAGCAAGCGGATTTCTGCAAAAAGAACAGGTCACGGAAGAGAAAATTGCACAAGCCCGGCAATTGGATCAAATTGCCCGGCAACGCGGACAAACATTAGCAGAAATGGCCCTATCCTGGCTATTAAAAGACGAAAGAGTAACGAGTGTCATTATCGGAGCGAGTTCTGTCAACCAACTGCTCGACAATTTAAAAGCCACCGGTAATCTCCGATTTTCCGAAGAAGAATTAAAAGCTATCGATACCATCCTAAAATAGAAAACATCCGTAAAGATAGAATGAAAGGTGGAAAGCGAAACGATAAAAAAACAATGCGGTGTTCCGGCACCGCATTTATTTTTTACTTTGATTTCCGTATGATAAACTGATTGGCCAGAATACCGGTAATAATCAATACCAGGCCGAAAACGGTCGAGGTATAAATTTCCTCTCCCAACAAATAGTGAATAAAAATAAGAGATAAAAAAGGAAAAAGATAAATCAACGAACCTATCGTTGCCGTATTACGGGCCAGATTTAAAGCTTTCAGCCAAAAAACAAAAGTAATGCCCATTTCGAAAAGCCCGACATACACTCCGGCCAGCCAACCCTTCAATACCGGCACCTGAAATCCTGTAAAACAAATCAACAAGGTAATGTAAACAGAAGCAAAGAGAAAATTCAGTAAAAGAGAGACTTCTTCCTCCAATTTACTTTTCATATTGAGAATGAAATACAATGCCCACATGACAGAAGTCAGAGCTGCCAAGAACACTCCGAACGGTTCCTTGACAGACAATCCGGAAAAATCTCCCTGAAAAGCAACGACAACTGCACCGGCAAAGCTGATCAACAACGCCAATACACTCATAAAGGGAATCCGCTGTCCCAATATCGGAATCGACAACAATACAAGCAATACCGGCCAGATACAATTCAACGCCTGGGCAATTTGTGCCGGCAATAAAGCATAGGCTTTAAAAAGAATCAGGTAATACAAAAACGGATTCAAAAAACCCATAAAAGCAGCACGCCCCCACTGGCGGGCAGTTACATGTCTCAACCGCCCTATGCCCTTTCCAAAAGAAACGATACCCAAAAGTACAATCAATGCCGAAAAAGTAGAAATAAACAACAAATCTATATTCGACATAGTAGAAAGAGCTATTTTAAAAGCCGTTGCAACCGTTGCCCAGCACAAAATTGCAACACCCGCATAAAGATAGGCCTTACGTTGATTCATAAAATTTTATAACTGAAATTTAAAATGTTCAAAGATAGGATTATTTTAGTACTTAACAGACAAAAAATAAAAAAGCCCTGCATTTTATTGCAGAGCTTTTCTAACTGTCCCGTATATATTACTTATTACTGAAAACGATCTGATTATCTTTTACGTCTACCAAAATATGATTATCCTTAGAAACTTGTTCAGCCAAGATCTGTTTTGACAAATCATTCAACAAAGTACGCTGTATAATCCGCTTTACCGGACGGGCTCCGAACTGCGGATCGTATCCCTCTTCTGCAATCCATTCCACAGCCTTATCCGTAATCTCCAACAGGATACCATTATTCGCCAGCATTTTATTGACACCCTGAATCTGCAAGCGAACAATATCGACGATTTCATTTTTCTGCAAAGGCGTAAACATAATCACCTCATCGATACGATTCAGGAATTCCGGGCGAATGGTCTGTTTCAACAACTCATATACTTCCGCATTTGTTTTTTCCAGTACCTCATCCCGGTTTTTATCATTCAGATCTTTCAATTTTTCCTGAATAATATGAGCTCCGATATTTGAAGTCATAATGATAATCGTGTTTTTAAAATCCACGACCCGCCCTTTATTATCCGTCAGACGACCGTCATCCAATACCTGTAACAAAATATTGAACACATCTGGATGTGCTTTTTCGATCTCATCCAATAAGATAACCGAATAAGGTTTACGTCTGACAGCCTCTGTTAACTGACCGCCTTCATCATAACCGACATATCCGGGAGGCGCTCCTATCAAACGGGAAACGGAATGACGTTCCTGGTACTCCGACATATCGATACGCGTCATCTGAGTTTCATCATCGAACAGAAACTCAGCCAATGCTTTCGCTAACTCCGTTTTACCGACTCCGGTCGTACCTAAAAAGATAAATGAACCGATCGGCCGCTTCGCATCCTGTAAGCCGGCCCGGTTACGCCGCACAGCATCGGCCAGCGCAGCAATCGCCACATCCTGTCCGACAACCCGCTTATGCAGTTCATGTTCCAAAGAAAGCAACTTCTGTCTTTCACTTTGCATCATCCGATTGACAGGAATACCGGTCCATCTGGACACGACAGCAGCAATATCATCAGCCGTCACTTCTTCCCGGATCAAAGATTCTCCGTTCTTCATACCGGCCAACCTGGCTTTCACATCTTCGATATGCTGCTCCGCTTCCTTGATCTTGCCATAACGCAACTCGGCCACTTTCCCATAATCACCATCCCGTTCGGCCCGGTTAGCCTCAAACTTATATTGTTCTATCGCATCCTTGTTTTTTTGAATCTCATCGATCAAAGAACGTTCGGATTCCCACTGTGCCCGCAACTTGGTGCGCTCTTCGTTCAGATCGGCCAATTCCTTTTTAATATCATCCAGCTTCTTGCTTGTACCTTCCCGTTTCAATGCCTCTTTCTCGATCTGCAATTGCTGAATCTTCCGGTCCAGTTCATCGATCTCTTCCGGAACGGAATTCATTTCCAGACGCAAACGGGCAGCCGCCTCATCCACCAGATCGATAGCCTTATCCGGCAAAAAACGATCGGAAATATACCGGTGAGATAATTCAACGGAAGCAATAATAGCATCGTCCGTAATCCTCACTTTATGATGATTTTCATACCTCTCCTTCAATCCCCGCATGATACTGATTGCACTCATCACATCCGGCTCATCTATCATCACCTTCTGAAAACGACGCTCCAAAGCTTTATCCTGCTCGAAATATTTCTGATATTCATTCAAGGTTGTCGCCCCGATAGCCCGCAAATCACCTCTTGCCAAAGCCGGTTTCAGAATATTGGCAGCATCCATGGCCCCATCGGATTTTCCGGCACCGACCAAGGTATGTATTTCATCGATAAACAAAATGATTTCTCCTTCAGATGAGATAACTTCATTGACAACAGCCTTCAACCTTTCTTCAAATTCACCCTTGTATTTGGCTCCTGCAATCAAAGCTCCCATATCCAACGAGTAAATCTGTTTGGACGTCAGATTGGAAGGTACATCCCCGTTCACAATACGCTGTGCCAACCCCTCGGCAATAGCCGTTTTACCAACCCCGGGTTCTCCTATCAATATCGGATTGTTTTTCGTACGGCGCGACAAAATCTGAAGCACCCGGCGGATTTCATCGTCACGTCCGATTACCGGGTCCAACTTCCCATTGCGGGCACGCTCGTTCAGATTTATAGCAAAACGTCCTAAAGAATCATAAGTCGACTCTGCCGATTGCGAGTTTACCTTAGATCCCTTCCGCAATTCGGCAATTGCTGCCTTTGTCTCCTTCTCGTTCATCCCACTGTCTTTCATCAACTGGGCTACCTGATCCTTTCCATTCAACAAAGCCAACAAAATATGCTCCAGGGAAATATACTGATCCCCCATTTCATTAGCATAGCGGGTAGCTTTCTCCAATACTTTATTTGTATCGGAAGAAAGATACACGTTACCGCCGGATACCCGCGGATAAGTATCTATAATACGCTCCAGGGCAGCGAGTAATGAATTACTGTTCACCCCCAATTTATTAAAAATAAAATGAGTGACATTCTCTCCGACATCTATAACCGCTTGCAGCAAATGCCCGGTTTCGATGGCTTGTTGTCCTTTACTCTGTGTAAGCTGCACTGCTTTCTGCAATGCTTCCTGCGATTTAATCGTATAATTGTCTGTATTCATAATCAAATGCTCCTTTCGGTTATGAGAAGATACAAAACTTATACCGATTCTTTCCCTGAAAGGTTGCAGTGAAAATTTTGCAGCACACCTGCCAATTTGACATAATAAACACAAAATTTATGCAAAAATGACACAATTAAATATAGACTTCAAATTGTAGATTTTAGATTAACGCTTTTAGATTAAAAGAATTTGA
The DNA here is from genome assembly GCF_900091655.1 of Culturomica massiliensis. NCBI lineage: Bacteria > Pseudomonadati > Bacteroidota > Bacteroidia > Bacteroidales > Odoribacteraceae > Culturomica > Culturomica massiliensis. Next base: position 3,772,597 of record NZ_LT594621.1, on the reverse strand, counting down.
TAACGGAGCAGGTTGCCAGGCAGTTTAAAATCTAAAATTTAGAATCTCTATTTCAAATTATACCCCAATCTTTCCCTGCAAAAAAGAGGAATCGTAAACCAAAAATTACACAAATGAGTCCGTCCCAGTGTGTAATTTTCCCTTCGATGTATCTACCGGTTTAAAATCAGAGAAATCGATGCTTTTTAGCAATATCGTTCTACGCCTATTGGTTTAAAAAAACATACGAAATAATATTCGCTCCCATCTGCAAGGCCTGCAAACGCTTGTCCTCCGGATCTTTATGCACTTCCTGATCCTCCCATCCGTCTCCGAGATCCGTTTCATAAGTATACAAAACAAGTAGTCTTCCGTCTTTTACGATACCGAAAGCCTGAGGACGTTTATTATCGTGTTCATGAACTTTAGGCAAGCCTTCCGGAAATTTATACTTCTGGCTGAAAATCGGATGATCCCACGGCAATTCAATAAAATCATCTTCAGGAAAAACTTTCTTCATTTCCCGCCGGAAAGCCTTATCGAGCCCGTAATTATCATCCGCATGCAAAAAACCTCCGGCCAACAGGTATTCCCGCATATTCTGCACCTCCACAGGCGTAAATACGATATTCCCATGCCCGGTCATATGCACAAAAGGATAATTGAAAATATCACGGCTACCGGGCTCTACCGTCGCCGGTTCTTTGGCCAGATCCGTACCCAGATTCTCATTGCAGAACTTTATCAGATTAGGTAAGGCGGTCGGATTGGCATACCAGTCACCCCCTCCCTTATATTTCAACAAAGCGATCTTTACTTTGGTTTCCTGTCCCCAAATCCAGCGTGGAATCAAAATAAACAAAGCGACAATCAACACTATTTTCACAAGATGTTCCATGATATTATTTTTATTCAAAGACCCGGAAATTTTAAAATATATCCGGTCAATCTCTATATTTTCAAACCTTATTCATAAATCCGATACTATGACACGCAACAATTCCGGCAGTCTCTGTCCGTAAACGGCTATTTCCCAATGTTATGGGAACAAATCCCGCAGAGACCGCCCAACCGACCTCTTCGTCCGAAAAATCACCTTCCGGGCCGATCAGAATAACAGCATCTTCTCCCGGGATATATACCTCATCCAGCCTTCTCTTCTCCCCTTCATTGCAATGAGCGATAAAGCGCTGTCCCTCCTTACAGGAAGCGATAAAATGCTTAAAATCGGTCATCGGATTCAAACCCGGCACATAGGCTTTCAACGATTGTTTCACGGCTGAGACAATCACCTTCTCCAAACGCTCTGCCTTCACCTCTTTACGTTCGGAACGAGCCGTCCGTAGCATCGTAAACTCTTCCGTTCCGATTTCCGTGCATTTCTCAAGCATCCACTCAATCCGATCGATATTTTTCGTCGGGGCAATTGCTATATGCAAACGAAAAGAACGTTTCCCATACGCCTCAATCTTATGAACAATTTCGATCTTACACCCTTTTATAGCAGCAGCAGTAATAATGCCGCTATAATATCCTCCCCGGCCATCGACCAAAGCTACTTCATCTCCTTTCTCCAACCGCAGCACACGTACACAATGCTTCGATTCTTCCGGGTTTAACGTATAAACATCCCCTTCTATATCCGGGGTATAAAACAAATGCATTCCGGCCTCCTCCAATTAATGAATATTCTTCCTTTTAGCACGACAATCACCGAAAACAGCAACTCCTGTAATAATAATCACAGGTAACAAAGCCTTTGTACTATTCCACACCCCAGCCAAAGCATCTCCGAAAGAATTGGTTTTTCCCAATTGATAACAAAAAACCGTCACCAACATAAAATACACCAATCCTAAAAATACAACCAGGAAAATAGATGTCTGTTTCATACAATCAAGATTAAATTCCGGGACAAATATAGCAAAAGAAGACCGAACCGATAAAAAATCAGACAGATAATAAAACAGGCAACTGGAATTGTTGTTGTATAACCCATCTCTTCTAATCCATTCCCGATATCAAGCTTTATAACTTATTTAGATTAAATGGATCTGATAACGAATCAGTTCGTCAAATAACTCGTTCAGACTGTTTTACAGGCAACTAAATTTCCGGAAAATCGTAAATAATAAGTTGGAAAATAATCTGGCATAAATAAGTACCAACTCCATCAAAAACACCTATATTTGAACTCAAATACAAGCATATGAAAAAGGTTATATTTATAGCAATGGCTATTTTAGTCGCCATTGCCTGTACTCACGACAAAAACATTTATACGGAACCTCAGGAACGCATTGCGTATTGTGAGGCATTCGAAAATTATGAGGTACCGGTTAAAGCCGGCTACACGACGATTGTAACCGAAGGAGACGATACGCTGGCCGTAGTCAATGAACCGACAACAATCAAAATCCCCAAAGGCAGTATTCTACCTTCCAGGGGAGAATCCGGTATTAAAGTCGATTTTGCCATTCTGAACAACGTAGATACCTATAGTCAGTATTGGCAAGCCGTTATGTTCGAGGATACGGAATACGGTGATTACGACTACAACGATTTAGTCATACATGTAAAGAATGTCCTCGGCAACGGCGGTAAGGAATGGGATTTACACAATATATATATACAGCCGATTGCCCTCGGCGGCGGAAAAACCATCAAACTGGGCTGTATATTACCGGACAATTCCGAACACATTATTACGGAAGATGTCAGAACCGATTTGTTCCATGGGGCCAAAGGATTTATCAATACGGTAAATGATAACACACCGATACGTTATAAACTGATGCCTCAAATCACAAACTATAAATTAGCTAAAGGAACAAAAAAAAGTATCGCCTGGTTTATCGAGGTGGATGGGAAAAGATATTATGCCGTAACATCCGACTACGACTATCAGAGATATGATATGCTTAATCATGAAGGGATGCCTTACGGCCTGGTTGTAGGTAAAGACAATGGAACATTTAAATATCCACAGGAAAAAATCTCCATTTTTAAGGCATATCCGGATTTTAGTGACTGGGTCAACGGCAGGGCTAGCTGGATCGGCACCCCCCAAACAAATATGACGAGCAAATTTTGTAACAACACCATTCCCGGCAAAGACGGACGTCTTTATAAAATCTGGGACTATCAGGATTTGGAATAAAATACGCTCTTATTTAATAACCTTTTCAGAAAAACCGGACGATAGTTCGTCCGGTTTTTTTATACCTCTTTTTCTTTCCGTTTCATTCACGGCAAGCAGCTGCTCATCCCGGTGACAAAAAACGGCAAAATCTCAAAAAAAAGAGCTGTGTCTGTGACACAGCTCCCAAGTTTATAAGATTTATCATTCATCATCTTCAGCCTCGTCATAAGACTTCAACAATTCCTCCTGAATTTCACCCGGCACTTTTTCGTATCCGGCAAATTTCATACTGAATGTCGCACGGCCTCCGGTAATCGAACTCAAGGCAGTTGAATAGCGTTGCATCTCCTTCAAAGGTACCTTTGCGATAATCTTCTGGAAACCGCTGTCTGAATCCATTCCCATAATAACGGCCCTGCGGGTCTGCAAATCACTCATCACGTCTCCCATGTCTTCTTCAGGCACCAGTACTTCTACGTCATAGATCGGTTCCAACACCTTCGGCATGGCATTTTTAAACGCTTCGCTGAAAGCGTGACGTCCGGCCAAACGGAATGAAATTTCATTTGAGTCTACCGGGTGCATCTTACCGTCGTAAATACACACACGTATGTCACGGGCATAAGACCCCGTCAACGGTCCCTCTTCCATCTTCTCCATAATACCTTTCAGGATCGCCGGCATAAAACGGGCTTCGATCACACCCCCGACAATACAGTTGTAAAATACCAGTTTTCCTCCCCACGGCAGGTTATATTCCTCTTTCCCTTTCACAGACATTTTGCTGTCGATGCCTCCGATTTTATAAGAAGTCGGTTCCGGCATACCTTCCACATAAGGTTCGATAACCATATGTACTTCACCGAACTGTCCCGCACCGCCGGATTGCTTTTTATGCCGGTAGTCTGCCTGGGCGAACTTGGTTATCGTTTCCCGGTAGGGAATTTTAGGTACGATAAATTCAATCGGCAGTTTATCATTGTGCTCAATACGCCATTTCATCGTATTCAGATGGAACTCACCCTGACCGGAAAGAATCAATTGTTTCAGTTCCTTAGAATACTCTACTAATAACGACGGATCCTCCTCATGCATACGGTTAAGTACTTCAGCTACCTTTTCGTCGTCGTTCTTGTTTACAGCCTTCACGGCTGTACGGAAACGGGGTTCCGGATACTTAAAGCCCGGGAAGCGATATTCACAATCCTTTTCATTCAGGGTGTCCCCGTTCTTCGTTCCTTTCAGCTTTACGGTTGCCCCGATATCTCCGGCCTTCAGCTCCGTTACTTTCGTACGGTTTTTCCCGGCCGCAGCAAACAACTGAGAAAAACGTTCTTTCGTACTATTCGTCATATTGGTAAGGTCATCCCCTTCTTTCAAACTCCCCGACATGACTTTAAAATAGTTGATCTCACCCAAATGCGGTTCGATAGAAGTCGCAAAAACAAATACAGAGGTCGGCCCCTCGGCATTGTACGGCACAAGTTCTCCGTCGACAGTCTTTGTACCCGGCATAGCTGCTGCACTCGGTGCTACATTCACCAAAAACTCCATAAACCGACGTACGCACATGTCTTTTTCTGCCGATACGCAGAATACGGGAAACATATCCCGCTTGATCAATCCTGCCCGTATTCCGGCACGCATCTCATCTTCTGTCAGGCTACCTTTTTCAAAATAAAGCTCCATCAGCTTCTCGTCATTCTCGGCTGCAGCTTCCACCAATATATTATGCAATTCTTCCGCTTTTTCCTTCTCCTCGTCAGGGATCGGCAAAACCTCCGGCTTACCGCCTTCCGGCCCCCACTTATACATCTCCATCTTCAACACATCTACGACCCTATTAAAGCCGTTACCCGGATTTACCGGATATTGCACCAATACAATTTTCTTACCGAAAGAAGCCTTTGCATGCTCAATCGTCTGTTCGAAATTAGCCTTCTCGTGATCCAATTGGTTGACAACAAAAATCACCGGTCTATTCATCCGTTTAGCATGACGGCTGATAATTTCAGTACCGACTTCCACACCTTTTACTGCATTCACAACCATGACTGCAGCATCCGCCACTTCCAGCGCAGAGATAACGCCTCCGACAAAATCATCGGCTCCCGGAGTATCGATAAAATTAAGCTTTTGGTTTTTCCACTCAGCATACAATACTGCCGGAAATACAGAAGAACCGTATTCCTGTTCAACGGGCCGGTAATCAGAGGAGGTATTTTTAGCACTTACGCTACCTCTGCGCGGGATGACCCCGCCCTCGTACATCATCGCTTCAGCCAGTGTGGTCTTACCAGAACCTGCACTGCCCACGAGTGCGATATTTTTAATCTCGTTAGGACTATAGGTTTTCATGGTTAATAAGTTTTAGGTTATTATTGTTGTCTGAAAAGAAAAAGACGCAGAAAAAGAAGAAAATTTTCCATTCCGACCGCCCTCTGCGATTTCAAACGTTTTAAATCGGTTCACAAATTATATACAATTTTTGAAAAAAACAAGTGATTTTCCGTCTGCCTTTCAATTTAAATCGCTAATTACTGTATCTCAACCCTAAAATTATGTTGTAACAGAAATGTAACTTTTCCGTCATTTTTACGAAACTATTCTGACCTAATTTTGTAACACAATTCTGGATAATCACTAAACCATTCTTATGAAAAGACTTAGCTTTTTTGTACTCTTTACATTATCGATTTTAATTCTTCGTGCGCAGGAACAGAAAATTACCATCACAGGTAAACCCATTGTAACCTTGTTTGCCAACTATCACACAGGACTCGGACATGCCAACTCAAACTCCGGATTTGAACTGGACAGAGCCTATCTGGGCTACCAATTCAAACTGACGGAGAATTTCGGTGGCAAGGTGATATTCGACATTGGGGAAACCAAGCTAAAAGGTGCCGATCTGGAACGGGTCGCTTACGTAAAAAATGCTATGCTCAGTTGGACTCCGGGCAATCTCACGTTGGATTTCGGACTCGTAAAAACAGAACAGTTCAGTTTACAGGAATCTTTCTGGGGCTACCGGTATATCCTCAAATCCTTTGATGACGACTACAAATTCGGGCCCAGTGCCGACATGGGAATTATCGGCAAATACCGTTTTAACGATTACATAAGTGCTGATCTCTCTTTTACAAACGGAGAAGGCTACAAAAAGATCAATAAAGACAACAATTACCGCTATGGAGCCGGAGTAACCCTTACCCCCGTCACCGATCTCACATTCCGGATATACGGAGATATTTATACAGGAAACAGCGATTCCACGGAAAACCAGTCGAACCTTTCCCTCTTTGCCGGTTACCGGCACAAACTGTTCCGTATCGGAGCAGAATACAACAAATTATGGAATGCCACTTTTACAGAAGGAAACAATAAAGACGGCTATTCGGTCTACACTTCCGTCAACGCAGGAAAAAAATTCACGGTTTTCGGCCGTTACGACTACCTACATTCCCAGGAAGAACAATTCCGGGAAACAGACGGACAACGCATACTTGCCGGAGTACAGTATACACCGATCCGTTTTTTGAAACTCTCTCCCAATTTCAGAAACTGGAATCCTCAAAACGGCAAAGCCGAATCTTTTATATACCTCAATCTCGAATTCAAGCTTTAAAAACAAAGAAACCGGGTTTTATCCTGTTCTGACAGGGCAGGATAAAACTTCTCAACGCCCTATTTCAAAAGGAGCCCTCACCGAAACCCCGTGACGCATTAAATTCATTAAATTCGGATACAAACGTTCCCGGAAAGAATCCCATTTCCGGAACTCCATCCGGGTCCAACCTGCTTCCGCCAATGCCAATGCCCGGGGATAAGTCATATAAGTCACCCGGTTGATATCCTTGATAGCCTCTCCCCACAAGGTCCCCATTATTCCCAATATATGATTTTGCTCCGTTGCCGGGCGGCCATATCCGGGGTCAAAGCGATAACACGTCTCTAAAGAAGTAACCGGCATTCCCCAATTATTAAATTCAGGCAGATCTCCCGGCCATTGGGGATAATCCAAATAAGCATACTCTCCGGGCGCCATAATCAATTGATGCCCGTGTTGCAGAGTCAAATCCATACAAAAAGGGGTCAGGCCATAACGCCAGGTCACTAACGTCACATCCTGCGGATAAGGGAAAAGATACCCGGAGACAGGCATCCGGATATTATCCAGTTCACACCACAAAATCGCTTCTTTTCCGTTATCCCGGACATAAGGCAGTATTCTTCCGAAAAAATATCCCATTAACTCGCTGACTTTCGCATAGCCCTTTTCCTTCATCAAGGCACGGCATCGCTCACACCGCATCCAGTTTTCTTCAATAATCGCTTCATCGCCTCCCAAATGTATTCGCTTCGAAGGGAAAATTGCCGCCACCTCTTGAATAATATCCTCATAAAGTTTATAAACTTTATCGTTCCCCGCACATAACATCAAATTCACCGTCTCTCCCATCACTTTCTGAACCGATTCCGTATGGGGACACCCCAGTTCCGGAAAAGCAGCCAATACGGCAACGGTATGACCGGGGATATCCAGCTCCGGCACAATTTCTACATTTCTCTCCGCAGCATAACGCACCAACTCTTTCAATTCCTCCTGGGTATAAAATCCGTTGTCCGGCCCTTCATTCCCTCCTTGCGGATTCCGGTTTGCCCCGACAGCCGTCAGAGCAGGATATTTCCGGATCTCTACACGCCAACCCTGATCATCAGTCAGATGCAATTGCAATACATTGTATTTGTAGCGGACCATCTGATCGATAAAAAATTTCACATCCTTTACCGGTAAAAAATGACGGGCAGGATCGAGCATCAATGCCCGGTAAGCAAAACGGGGCGCATCGTCAATATATACAGGAGCAATTCTGGCTCCGGCAGAACGGCACACATCCCCCAATAACAATTGATCCAATGTCATGATTCCCCAATATACGGCTCCCGGTGTAGCTCCTTTAATCACCATCCGGTCACGCTCAACCGACAATATATAATGCTCTTTCCCTTCCATTGCCGGATCTACTTGCAGACTTATCACCGATCCTTCACCGGCCGTTCCGGTTACTGAAAGCCCGGTACGCTCCTGTAAAATACGCCGTAACTCTGAAGCAGCAAAAGCCAGAGAATCCGAATCAACGGTTACCACGGTTTTCGGTGTCACTATAAAATCCTCACCCCAACCCGGTTCTACCCGGTTAGGCATGGGCAACAAAGCAGACAAATAATCCTGCGCCGACAATGTCATACTCACCAACAAAAAGAAAAATAAACATCTTATCTTCATATATCCTATATTTGATTTTTTTATTCTAAAATTTTATTTCCCACCCCACCTTACAATTTGTCTTTACGGACATTTTGCATTTTAAACGAATGTTTCACAACTGACAAACCGATTCTGACAATCGCTTGCGATCACGGCTCCACATCAAAGAGTCGCCGTCCCACAACATCCCAAGACCGATAAATATTGCAAACTTTAATTTACAACTTTAGATTATACCCGCACCTCTCCCCCGTAAATAGAGGAATTATTAATCGTAACCCAAAATCCACAACCAGACACGGTAACCTGACAAAGATAATAAGAAAGCTGAATTTTGTCAGCATTTGTTAAATATATCCAAAACAAACTGCAATAACGGCATTCCTCGTATCTTTGAATAAAATGGTATATTTTTTGTACCTTTTCCAAGTATAATATTAATTTAAACAGCAATGGAACACACAGCATTATTTGCAGGTAATTTATGGATTTGGGTTATTTTTATCGGATTTACCCTGATCAGCTGGCTCATCAGCAACCAATTGAAAAGTCGTTTTACAAAATATTCCAAAATACCGACAGCCAATGGCATGACAGGACGGGACGTCGCCGAAAAGATGTTGCGGGACAATGGAATTACAGGTGTTAAAATCGGAAGTGTGGAAGGACAACTCACCGACCATTACAATCCGGTCAATAAAACAATCAACTTGAGCAAGGAAGTCTACTTCGGCAACAGTATCGCAGCGGCAGCGGTTGCCGCCCACGAATGCGGACATGCCGTACAACATGCTAAAGCGTACAGTATGCTGAAAATGCGCTCCGCACTCGTTCCGGTTGTGAGCTTTGCCTCTCATTGGGTACAATGGATATTGTTGGCGGGAATCTTAATGGTGAACACCTTTCCTCAACTTTTACTCGCCGGTATTATCCTGTTTGCGATAATGACGTTATTCAGCTTCATTACACTGCCCGTTGAAATCAACGCCAGTCACCGGGCTCTGGTATGGTTGCGAAATTCCGGCATAACCGACTATCAAACCCAGAGCTATGCCTTCGATGCATTAAAGTGGGCAGCTTATACGTATGTCATTGCAGCACTTTCATCCCTGGCGACCTTGTTATACTATGTCATGATCTATCTGGGAAGAAGGAATTAAAATTCCCAAAAAACTTATACAAAACTATAAGTGATCGGAGGATTGTATCCTCCGATCGTTTTTTGTTACTTATTTTCAGTTATACAACATCCGAAAGGGGAAATGCCATTTGAACAGGACAGCCAAAGCACAAATAATCCCTAAACAGCCTTCATTCATAAAACATAAAAAATCCGACGATCGGCCCTGGGCGTTTTCGTCGGATTTTTTCATTTTTATTTTAAACCGGATTATTTGAATGCCTTTTTAATTTCATCCACATAATCGAGTTTCTCCCAGGTAAAAAGTTCGACCTCTTTTTCCAATGCCGGCCAATAATTAGAAGTAAAGACTTTCTTCACCACCTGCGGAGTGCGTCCCATGTGTCCATAAGCCGCCGTTTCCCGGTAAATCGGATTACGCAACTTCAATCGCTCCTCAATGGCTTTCGGACGCAAATCGAAGATTTCACTTACCTTCCCGGCAATTTCAATATCCGACAACCCGACTTTAGCCGTACCGTAGGTGTTGACATATACACCCACCGGACGAGCTATTCCGATTGCATAAGAGATTTGAATCAGTATCTCGTCTGCAATACCGGCTGCTACCATATTCTTAGCGATGTGCCGGGCGGCATAAGCAGCCGAACGGTCTACTTTTGAAGGATCTTTACCGGAAAAAGCCCCGCCACCGTGAGCACCCTTACCTCCGTATGTGTCTACAATAATTTTCCGGCCGGTCAACCCGGTATCTCCATGAGGACCGCCGATTACAAATTTACCGGTCGGATTGACAAACAAAATCAAATCCTTATCGAAGAAAGACTGCACCCTTTTCGGTAATTTCGCCTTTACCCGGGGTAGCAAAATATCCATAATGTCTTTCCGTATCCATTCAACCATTGCCTCATCGGCCTTTAACTGCGCTTCCGGAGTTTCGTTGGCCGGCTTGATAAAATCATCATGCTGCGTGGAAATAACAATGGTATGAATGCGTTTCGGTTTTCCGTTATCTCCGTATTCGATCGTTACCTGAGACTTGGAATCGGGACGTAAATAATTCATCAATTGTCCTTCTTTTCTTACCAGAGCCAGTTCACTCAATAATAAATGAGCCAGTTCCAATGACAAAGGCATATAATTATCCGTCTCATTACAAGCATAACCAAACATCATTCCCTGATCTCCGGCCCCTTGCTCCATCGGATCTTCCCGCACAACTCCCCGGTTGATATCCGGCGATTGTTCATGGATAGCACTGAATACACCACAACTGTTTCCATCGAACATATACTCACTCTTCGTATATCCGATCTCATTAATCACCTCACGGGCAATCTGCTGTACATCTACATAGGTTTGAGTTTTAATCTCTCCTGCAATCACGGTCTGCCCTGTCGTGACCAAAGTTTCACAAGCCACCTTGGCATCCGGATCAAAAGCAATAATCTTATCGAGAACGGCATCGGAAATCTGATCCGCCACCTTATCCGGGTGTCCTTCTGACACCGATTCTGAAGTAAATAAATATCCCATAATCTAATTTTAATTTTTGAATGCAGACTTTAGATCACCGTGCAAAAGCAATCCGAACCCGGCATCGGGAATAAATAAATATATGGAAAAGGCTATGGATGGTTGAAGACACAATCTCATGCATTTTAGCAGTTTTTTACCGTGGTTGCAATCAGCCAAATCCTTCCACAAATGACGATACAAAGATACGACAATAAAAACAAAAACAATATATTAAATCGAAAAAAACAATAAACAAAAAAAGATATTCCCATTCTCCCATTTTCGGGCAAGAAAAGATTGTTGTTCCCGTCTAATATATAAATTTTAGATTGACGATTTTAGATTTAAAAAGTCTGATAAAAATCAGGTTGCCAAACAATTTAAAATTTACAATTCGTATGAACTTCTTAATTGCAGATTTTAGATTAAATCTGCGGGATCAGCGAAATCTGGGGGGGCAATAAAATCTAAAATCGTCATCCATAGTCACATTTCACACCGCCTACAGCTGTAATTTACACTGTTCATCCCGGAATACTAAACTCTTTATCGGCAAACAAAGCAGCTAATCCAGATATTTGCTTGAGCCGCAACAACTCATCCTGATCCATTCCGATGTGATCCATGATCCATTTATCAGACATCCCCGCCCGCTTAAGCTCGGCAACAATATTGGTCATCAATTCTATGCTATGTGTCCCCCGTGCCCGGTTATGACGTATGGTTGAAGCCATACGGTTAGACAAATCCTTTTCGATAACCACAACGGGCAATCTTCCTTTTTCCCGCTCATAAATGCGTTTAGAGGTCTGCATAACCTTGTAACGGTGATACCCGTCCACCAGTTCGTAACGGTCTTCCTGAGGCAGATAATAACAAACACAAGGCATTGTGTAACCGTCTTCCCAGATCGACAGTTCCAGCAGCTCCATTTCAGGCGGTGCCACAATATTGGGATTATAAGCATTGGCTTGTATCTTTTCCAACGGCACCGATATTACGCGATATACGGGACTTGTGTAATCTTTCATATTTATTTATATATTCTACGGTAAAAATCCATAATACGCTGTTTATTCTCATGCTCCTTCTTTGTCAGGGCAAACCCCATGTATTTACATTGGTGATCGTTTTTAAGAATACAGATACACATCCGTTTAAATGTCGGCAAATTCCTGAATTCCGGCGCATCGAGATCGTCCTGATACTCCATCCTCACCGGCCGCTTAGCCGTGCGGTAATTACTATGTTCCTGGACATCGATCTTAATCCCGCAAGCCTGGAGTTGCTTAATCGTTTCTTCATTCAGACATCCCCCTTTCTCACGCCAGAAATTAATGCTTACCGAAAGTTTCCGCAAATAATTCAAACGTACCTTTTCAGGCAGCGTAGACAATAAAAAGTGCATATAACTCTCCCACGTATGTCCCGGAGGCAACTTAACCTTATGTCTCGCCACAACACTCGTATGACCGTATATAGCCGTAAAATTGACTCCGTTGACCCGGCAAATCATTTTACCCCACATATCGGGATCGATAGCCCGGTAAAGTTGCAGACTTTCTTGGGCAGCCGATATAAAGGGGCTGGCTACCCGTTGTTTTTCAAGCGGAACGCCTGCCTGATAATAGAGATCATACAGCCGGTTGTAATCCCACCCGAAACGACCGTTAGCCGTCCAGACATCCGTCGTTTGCCAGTCGTAAATCACATAGGCATTGAAAACATCTTTAGTTATACGTTGCGTCCATTTCAGGTGATAAAACATATAACTTCTCTTATTACCGTAAATCGTCTGCCAGCGATGATAACTCTCCTGGGTACGTATTCCCACCAAGCAGCAAGTCCTGGCAGCTTCTTTCATCCGATGATACCACTGCGCAAAAAGCACCTGGAAATCATAATCCCACATCGTACTATCATAAAACGGGAAGTCCTCTTCCGTATAACTTCCCTGCGGAATTTTCCGGACCCAAAGCTCTTTACAGGCTTTGTCCCAGGGGCGCCAATACGACTGATACATAGAGGTACAGGTACAGACTTTGAAGGGCACACACACCCGGTATACCTCGATAATATCGGGGTTAGACCGGAACACCCGGTCAATGTATCGGGTTGTTTCATCATATTGTACTTCATAATCCATATGAAAAACCCCGATCTTTCTTTTCAGGCCCGATGCCCGTAAATAACGTATACATAAATTGAGCATCACCCCACTATCCTTACCGCCTGAAAAAGATATATAGACGTTATCGAATTCCGAAAACACAGTTTCAATCCGACGCATCGCCAACTCATATACATTCTTCTTCATCTTTACTTACCTTCATTTTCACATATCTTTTCCAATAATGAACAACAGAAAACCCGTTTTGCTCGAAAAAACGGATATGCCGCATCTGCGAAACCGATTCGACCTCGAAATTACAGTCAAACGTCCGGATAACCGTCTGAAGCAAAGTTGAGAAAACAGTCTTATCGTCATCCGCGATATAATAATTGTTTATTAAGGCTTTTCTACTCGTCACTTTTACCGGGATAAACCCAAGGGTCGTATCCTTTTCCATAGCAACAAACCAACGGTATTCCGGCGATGTACGAAATGGGTAATTCAGATTATAGGTCAATACCTCACTGTTCATCACCAGATGCCCTACTATATGATAAAGGCGCTGATCCTCTCCGCTTAATTCGATGATATCCATTATGATCCGTTTTATAATTTAAAATTAGGATCTACAAAAGATTGATACAATTTATGTTGAAAGATTGAAAATGATTGGTGAATAACCGAAATACAAATGACATTATTCAATCCTGGAATAGCCATAAACCACACCTATTTGTAGGCTACAACAAAACAATTCAAAATACGGGCGTCTTTTACCGGGTCACACACAACCGAAGATGCCACATCATTAAAAACTTATACCTCCCCGAAGGAACTGCCGCTGTCGGGTGGAAATACCCCGAAGCACAACACACGCTAAAAATATATAGCCGGGAAACCGGCCGTCTTTAGACGGTTACTACATATATTTTCTAAGAAACCTGTCTTATCGATAATGCAATATACCGCTATGAAGAATACCGGAATCAGGTAAGGACATTCCGGCTAGTCCAGAGCCGATCATTGGACAACTCATAGCGGGAATTGTCATTATCGACATAAAAAATATCGTTTGAAGTTATTGTCAAAACCTGTCCCGCCTTTTAAGACGAGACAGGTAATTGCCAATATAAGTGCCGAGTCAGCAATTCAAAGTTATCAAACTTTATCCATACCTGATTCAAGCACGTATTTTATTTCGCAACAAAAATCGATCAGACCTGAGCATTCTTTACGCCGGCCCAACCGATCAAAATCATAATGAAAGCAACCAAATTCAAGATCGGAGCAACAACAGCTAAAATCACGGTTAACATCAAACCATAACCGATCAGGTTCAACAAATAAGCGACATACAATTTAGATACGCCACTCAATGCTGTTGCCGGAAATGTCGTTGATTTCTTCAACTGGGCAAATGCCATCACGCAAAGGATACATCCCACAATGTTCAAGATACCGCTGATAATGCTGCCGACAATGGTTCCGAGCAAAGGAACGATCGAGAAAAGAACGGAAACACAAGCTCCGATAATCAAAAGAATAGCAGCTAATTTTACCTTACCAATAGCAGATGCGTCTTCTCCCTGTAATATTCCCTGCAATTCACCCAATCCCATAAGATAAAGCACATATCCTAAAATTGTAGCTATACCGGTCAGCACACCGATCCATAAAGCAGCTCCAAGACTTCCGGATAAAGCAAGAATGACAGCAAACAAGCCTCCGACAATTCCTGACAACGAAAACAATAACACACCGCTGAAAATTTTTGAAGTGGATGTTTTCCACACAGCACCATTTAATTCCATAGTAATAAATTTTTGTTAAACATTAGTAATTATCTCATTTCTAAAACATAAATAAGCTGCACCTCGCTATAAAAACGGACACAATATTCCATATGCCTACAAATATAAAAATATTTCACTTATTAAGCAATTTATTACTCTTTTTTACACTTTTCTTTTAATATTAGCACAGACAAAGCGGAATGCCATATTTATTCGTTACCTTTGTTCCAACAAAACAACAACTATGGCTTTTTTTTACAATATAGGCATCAGAGCTTATAGCACAGCAATCCGGCTGGCAGCTCCATTCAATGAAAAAGCAGCATTATGGCTAAAAGGTAGAAAAAACATACGCAAACAGATTGCGGCAATCCCCCGGGGTTCCAAACGCCTGATATGGTTTCATGCTGCTTCTCTCGGAGAATTCGAACAAGGACGTCCGGTGATGGAAGCCCTGAAAAAAGAGCAACCGGATACACAAATACTACTTACCTTTTTCTCCCCCTCCGGTTATGAAATCCGTAAAAATTATAACGGAGCCGATCATATTCTTTACCTTCCGGCAGATACTCCGGGCAATGCCCGCTTTTTTATCAACCGGTTAAAGCCTGATGCAGCCGTATTTATCAAATATGAATTCTGGTACAATTATTTGCATGAGTTGTCGGAACATAATATTCCCGTATACCTGATATCGGCTATTTTCCGTAAAGAACAGCCATTTTTCAAAAATTGGGGCGGATTACATCGGAAAATGCTGCATTTTTTTACCCGGCTTTTCGTTCAGGACAACGAATCCGTACAATTATTAGCCTCCATCGGTATAAAAAATACAGAACTTACCGGAGATACCCGATTCGACCGGGTAAAACAAATCGCTGCGCAAGCTAAAAACATCGGAAAAGTTGAACTATTCCTGAACAGAACACCTGCGGTCGTCTGTGGCAGCACATGGCCTCCCGACGAAGAGATACTGATCGATTACATAAACCAATACCAAGGCGCTTATAAATGGATTTTAACCCCTCACGAAATCGGTGAAAATCATATCAAGTCGATCATGGAAAAATGCCAAAAGAGCATCGTGCGCTATACCGACGAATCAGCCGATTACAGTTCGGCCGAGGTGCTGATTATCGATTGTATCGGCTTGCTGTCAGCCATTTACCGCTACGGCAAAATAGCTTATATCGGCGGAGGTTTCGGAGTCGGCATCCACAATACTTTAGAGGCTGCCGTCTATGGTATTCCGGTCATATTCGGCCCCAAATACCGGAAGTTCAAAGAAGCTGTAAGCCTGATCCAGGAAGGAGGTGCATTTACAATCCAAAACGGGAACGAATTGAACGCTATACTGGACAGTCTGATGGAAAATCCGGAAATAGCCGGAACAGCGGGTAAAAAAGCCGTGGCCTACGTCAACAGCCAATTGGGAGCCACCGAATGTATCATGAAATATTTGAAACCGTAAATCTGCAATTAAAACCTCATTTCTAAATTGACGATTTCAGATTCCGGTTCCTTTCTACAAACAAAGGTTCGTCCCACAATGCCCGATCATTACAACCGGGAACAGACCGGAAAATCAGAAATACAATAAGCGACACCCGGTAAAAGGGAAGCAAAATCAAGAACCGCATGCAATTAAAGTGTTCAATGTCTCTCTAAAAGGCGGCCGGGCAATCCCTTTTTCCGTAATTATTGCCGTAATTAAGCTGTGATCCGTTACATCAAAAGCCGGATTATATACTTGTACTCCCTCCGGGGCCATTCGCTGCACATACCATTTTTCAGTCACCTCTTCCGGAGCTCTCTCCTCAACCGTAATCGCGTCTCCGGTCGGACTTTGAAAATCAATTGTAGAGGTCGGACCGAGCACATAAAAAGGAATACCGTAATATTTAGCCATCACAGCGACACCGGAAGTTCCGATTTTATTGGCAACATCTCCGTTGGCAGCGATCCTGTCGCAACCGACCAATACGGCCTGTATTTTCCCCTGCTTCATAACTACAGATGCCATATTGTCACATATCAATGTAACCTCTATACCGGAACGCTGCAATTCAAAGGCGGTAAGTCGCGCCCCCTGTAACAGAGGACGGGTTTCATCCGCAAAAACATGAAAATGATACCCTTTTTCCTGACCTGCATAAATCGGAGCCAAGGCGGTACCACAACCCGATACAGCAAGCTTTCCGGCATTACAATGCGTTAAAATCCCCATTCCCGGTTTCAGCAACTTCAATCCCCATTCCCCGATACGACGACAAGCTTCCTGATCCTCCGCATGAATCTGCTCTGCCTCCCGTATCAATGCAGCCTTTATTTCTTCCACCTCTTTTGTGCGGTAACGCTTCACACACGCCTCCATCCGGTCAAGAGCCGTAAACAAATTCACGGCTGTCGGCCGGGAAGAACCCAAATATGTCTTTAACCTACAAAATTCATTTTCGAAACCGGCAACGTCATTGCCCTTAATATTCCGGGCACACACCGCGATTCCATAAGCGGCAGCAACACCGATGGCAGGAGCACCCCGAACTTTCAACTGATAAATGGCCTCCCGGATCTCTTCTGCTGTTCCCAAAGAAAGGTAAGACTCTTTCCCGGGCAACTTTGTCTGATCCAGTATCCGCAATACATTATTCTGCCAATCGACTTCCAGTGTTATAATATTTGCAGCAACATTCATGACTCAAACTTTTTACGTAATGTTTTCAATGCTTCCCGCTCCTTTTCCGTAAACGGTTGTATACATTCCCCCCGACATGCCACCAAATGGGTAACCTGGCAATAGGCTTCCAGATTCTCCATTTTCCAATACGCTTCCTCAACTGTTTTACCCCAGGTTATCGCACCGTGTCCCTGCATAATCACAGCGCTGCGTCCGGGAGCTAACCCGCACATACAAGCTTCTATTTCCGGGGAACCGGGTGTTGCATAAGGGGCCAACCCTATCTCACCTAAAAAAATTTCAGCCTCGGCTATTACACCTGCGGGAGGCAACTGTCCGCAAAGGGCATAAGAGGTCGCATAGGGAGGATGAGCATGTACACAAGCCCGCGCCAGCGGATTATTCCGCATGATCGCCAAATGGGTCTTTATCTCACTTGTACTACGCCGCTTCCCCGCCAACAAATCTCCCGCCATATTCACCAGGCAGAGATCTTCGGAACTCATAAATCCCTTGGACATATATGTAGGCGTACACAAAACGGTATCTTCGTCCAGACGGACACTGATATTGCCCCCGTTACCATCTACGTACCCCCGCTGCCACATTCTTCTGCCCAAATCACAAATCAAAAGCTTTAGTTGCTCTGTCGTTTCCGAATAAAAAATATCGGTATATGTTCCCATAATTCATTGCGTCAAAAGTCCGGCCAATCGCCCTATTTCAAAAAAAGCTGCCCGAAAGCAGCCTTTCTATATCTTCATATAAACTGTAAATTTTAAATTGCCTGACAACCTGATCTGTTATCAAATTCTTTTAATCTAAAATCGTAAATCTACAATCTAAAATTAAAACCTTCTATTTCAACCAAGATTTCAATGTCTCGATTATATCCTGCCGGGTGATTTCTTCAAAATGTTTAATCCGACAGCCGTGGTGCATATCTCCCTTTACGTATTTTTTACACTTCGAGTTATTTTTCAAATCAACAGATGTAGCTCCCCACGGATCCAAGCCTCCGTAAATAAAAAGCATCTTCTCCGCATCCGTCTGCAACCAGTGATTGATAGCCTTCATCTGTTTATCATTAAACGGAGGTAATTCCAAACCTTCTGGCATCGTAAAAGTAAACGTAATATCCTCCTTATCGGACAGGTATTTTTTAAACGGTTTCACCTTATAATCGTACATCCCGATTTCTGTCAAAGCAGCATAAAAGAAAGGCTGTTGCTGAACAATATGCTTATCTTCAAAAAAAGAAGGATCGGATACCTCCATCAAATTGTTATAGATAACATCAATGTCGTCATCATCTTCGGGAATATTACTGCAATGGTGTCCCCACTGCCAAAAGGCAAACGGATACTCCAGAATCATCAATTGCACAACCCGTTTCAAACCGCCTGCCATCTCAAAAGTATATCCTTTGTCTTCGGCATATTCGGCAACCTTCGGAACCAATGCATCGATATTTGCAAAACAAAGTTCCTGAAATTTGTGAATACTCCAATTGCAATCGTTACCCTCACTACTTCCGAAAAAGTAACGTCCCAGCCCACCTTTAGGCGAACCGACCCTATCCAGGAATTTTTGTATCCTGGGATCCACATATTCCAGATTCAACGGGGCTACATAAGGCACACTGATATCCACATCCTCCGGATAAAAATAACGATGGAAAATCGTTGTTTGTCCTCCCTTGCTGATACCCGTAGTAATCCATTTTGAGTCCGGGTAAATGGCTTTCTTTATCGCCTGAATCACCTCATGCTGGTCTGTCGCAGCCTGTTTGATCGTCAGATATTTCCAGGGTACACCGCCTGCAGGTACGCTATTATTAAAAAAACGATGCTCGATCGTCAATTGATTTCCATCCAACAAATTAGCCAATTCTCCTGCTTCCGGAGTCCAGATATTGTATCCTTGAATCTCAACAATCACCGGTGCCTGCTGCTTTTTTTTATGCCCCAACAAAACCCGTTGCTTAAAACTGCCTAAAGCAGGATTTTCATGATCAACCGGCTGCTCATACCAAAACTCATAATACTCATCAAAAGAATCAATTTTCATTTCTTTAATGTCGCTGACTCCCTTGATTTGCTGCAACTTTTCACGTATGCCACTTTCTGCCCATACCGCTCCTGTCAAAATAAACAGGAAACACAAAAAGAAAAATAGTCTCTTCATCTGTACACATTTTTATAGGCGCAAGATATAAATTTAAATTTTAAATTTTACTGACTTTATCCAGTTTATATCCGAAGCGTTATCCATCGGCGATTCGCCACCAATTAATCACTTTATTCAGAACAGTTTAAACCATCAAACGACATCTATATAAATTGTAAATTTCAGATTGTAAATTTTAAATTACCTGACAACCTGATCCGTTATCAAATTCTTTTAATCTACAATCGTCAATCTAAAATTCTCTTTAGTGTTGGTTTGTGAGTATAATCTAAAATCGTAAATCTAAAATCTAAAATTCTCTTTAGCGCTGGCTTGTGTGTTTAATCTAAAATCTACAATCGTAAATCTAAAATTCTCTTTAGTGTTGGCTTGTGCGCTCAATCTAAAATCGTCAATCGTAAATCTAAAATCTACAATCAAAACGTTCTATTTTTTACAGCGTATTAATTTCCGAATTTTCAGACTATATTTGTCGACCCGTAAATAACGGGACCTGTTTTTATTGAAACAATATATCCGTGTCTTCAATAAGACACATTTAAATATGAGCTATTTTACCACTTTTAAAGAAGATTATAAAGCCATCCTACGTTTGGGGCTTCCGATTGTCATCGGACAGTTGGGAATCGTCATCGTCGGACTGGCAGACAACATGATGGTAGGCCAATACGCTACACTGGATTTAGCAGCGGCCTCTTTTGTCAATAGTGTTTTCAACATCCCCATACTTTTCGGGCTCGGATTTTCGTACGGTCTGACTCCTTTAGTCGGACAGTTTTTCGGAAAACGTGACAAATTCAAAATCGGACAATTATTACGTAACAGTCTCCTCGTCAACGGGTGTATAGGACTGCTCATGACCGTACTCATGTTTATCATGTACCTGAACATAGACAGGATGGGACAGCCGGAAGAGCTTTTACCCTTAATACGGCCTTACTTTTTATTACATCTGGCCTCTTTGCTTTTCGTCATGCTTTTCAACTCATTCAAACAATTTGCCGACGGGATAACCGATACACGGACCCCCATGTATATTATGCTCTCTGCAAACGTACTGAACATCATAGGCAATTACATATTCATATACGGTAAATTCGGCTGTCCGGCAATGGGAGTCGTAGGCGCGGGAATTTCAACATTGATCGCCCGCATTGTCATGTTTGTGGCTTTTTTCATTCTATTTTACCGCAAAATCTATTATCGCCGTTATCTGGTCGGATACAAACGCAGTCATTACAATAAACCGGACATATTGGCTCTGAACAAAATGGGCTGGATGGTCGGCCTGCAAATGGGCCTTGAAAACGGACTTTTCAGCGTCACCGGCATTATGGTCGGCTGGCTGGACAAAGGGAGCATTGCTTTGGCCGCACACCAGGTCGTCATTGCAATTTCAACCCTGGGATTTATGATTTACTATGGAGTGGGTGCCGCTATATCCGTACGTGTCAGTAACTTTGTCGGCAGCGGCAACATCGCAGCCGTACGTAAAACGACCGTAGCCGGTTATCACCTCATCCTTTGCCTGGCATTGACCGTCTCTTTTATTTTTCTGATTTTCCGGAATCACGTCGGAATTCTCTTTACCGATGCTCCGGAAGTTCTGTCTATCGTCTCCGTACTGATATATTTCTTACTGGCATTCCAGTTCGGCGATTCTTTACAAATAACGTTTGCCAATGCTTTACGGGGGATGGGAGATGTCGTATCGATGGCCATCGTTTCTTTTATCGGATATTTTCTGATCGCGTTGCCTATCTGCTACATTTTCGGGTTTATCCTGAACTGGGGATTATACGGAATATGGCTGGGTTACCCTATCGGCCTCACACTAACCGGTATCATGCTGTGCGCCCGTTTTTATTATATCACCCGAAATTGGCATAAACGAACTTAAAAATGTATATTTACCTATGTTTTAATTTTAGATTTACGATTTACGATTTTAGATTATACCCACAAACCAACGCTAAAGAAAATTGTAGATTTTAGATTGATGATTTTAGATTAAACACACAAACCAACGCTAAAGAGAATTTTAGATTGTAGATTGTAGATTGTAGATTAAAAGAATTTGATAACGGATCAGTTGCCAGGTAATTTATAATTTACAACCTGAAACTTATAATTTAATAAAGAAAATGCTCAATCACAAAAGAATACTCATTACCGGAGGAACCGGCTTTTTCGGAAAAAAATTTACAGAAACGGTCTTACAACTATATCCGGAAATCCGGGAAATCGTCATCCTTTCCAAAGATTCGGAAAAACAGAGCCTGATGAAACAACAATTCTCTAAGGCTCCGGTTTCCTTCGTATGCGGCGACATAGCCGATCCGTCAATAGTAGACCGGGCTTGCCGGGACATCGACCTCATCATCCATACCGCAGCCGTACGTCTCGTTCCCGAAGCAGAAGCCGAGCCATGGCAAGCCATCACGACAAATATACAAGGGGCAAAAAACCTGATTAATTCAGCCATCCGGCATAAAACAGCCCGGTTGTTGGCTTTATCCACTGATATGGCTTCCCTGGCAAATAATGTGTACGGAGCGACAAAAATGTTATCCGACCGGCTTTTTATAGCCGCTCACAAACAACATCCCGATTTTAAACCGACAATCGTCCGGCTGGGAAATATTTTAGGATCAACAGGTACCGTTATACCTTTTTTCCTGCGGAAAGCCCGGGAAGAAAAGCGTTTTCCCGTTACCGACCCTCAAATGACCCGTTTTATGGCTACGGGAGAAGAATGCATAAAAACAGTCCTTCGAATACTGTCTGAAAGTAAAGGCGGGGAGATCATCTCTCCAAAATTCAAATCCTATAATATACTGACGATCACTCAGGCTATCGACCCGGAAGCCCGGGTAGATATTATCGGTCTCCGTCCGGGAGAAAAACTATATGAAGAAATGGTCACCCGTTATGAATCCTTCTACACCATCGAAAACAAAGACAGCTATATCATTGTTCCTCCCTATGCCGATAAAGAGGAATATTGTATGCACTATTCGGCCGTACCTGTTCCCGTGGGTTTTGAGTTCAACTCCCAGAACAACCCCGATAAAATCAATGTAGAAGAAATGAAAAGCTTAATCAAGATTTATTAAATACAGATTTCAGACTGACGATTATAAATTATATCCACCATCCTGTCAAGAGAGAAACCCTAAATCATATAAACCTTATTTACCCGTCCGGATAAATTCCCGGATTCCGGCATACCCTTTTTCCCGATCGGCAAAATGTACGACATGAAATCCCATGGATTGCGCCACATCAACATTTTTCTCCAGATCATCGACGAATAATGTCTCCGAAGGATGAAGTCCGAATCGGGTCGTCAGCAACCGGTAAATCGCCATATCCGGTTTTACCAGCTTTTCAATACCCGAAATAATCTGTCCTTTAAAATAATGAAAAAACTCCCGGGGTTTTAAATATTCATAAAACTCGACAGACATATTTGAAAGACAATACAAACTATATCCTTCTTCTGCCAATTGACGGATCAAACGAACCGTCTCCGGAATATCCGTCAAGGAGAATTTGACAAATTCCACCAACTCCCGGCATTCTTCTACCGGGAATCCGGACAAAGAAGACATCAGATCGATAATTTCCTTTTCCGTATACGTTCCCCGATCAAATTCAGTCCAGTATTGCTGAAAAAAATCATGATCGAGCAAATACCGGAGCAAAGCGCGGTTGCCTTGAAAATTCGCCTCTACTTTCCGGGGATTCCAGTCCAATACAACCCCTCCCAAATCAAATACAATATTCTTCATATATAAACTTATAAAATCAAAAATCAATAATAATACCTACCGACGGCAGAACCGTTCCTCCCAGTTCATTTTTAATTGTACGCATCAGATAATATCCCTCTCTGTCAGGATCTTTCTGATAACTGCCGTCCGGATTCTCCACCGGTACCGGAATAGCGGGTCCCAAAGCTTTATAATTATAAATATTCTGTATATCGGCATACAAAATCAAAGCCCATTTCCGAAAATAAAAACTACGGTCTACCCGAATATCCAATTGATGAAAAGCCGGCAAACGTCCCGTATTGAAACGGGAATAATCGTAATAAGGTTGATGTTTGGCATCCCAGGCTTCTATCCGCGAAGAAGTTTCCCTGTCGTAAGAAGTATAGGGACCTCCCGCAACATATCTCCATTTCAGACCAAAATCCCAATTCTTACCGACCTTACGGGTAGCCGTCAAAGAGAAAATATGACGGTTATCCCAGCTACTCGGAATATAATGTCCGGTCGGATGCAACTGATGATCCAAGGCCTTGAACTCCGAATAATACCACGTATAGGCCAAAGAAGCCACTATTCCGTAAAATTCCTGGGTCCTCAGCATCAATTCCAGACCATAAGCACGTCCTTCCCCTACCGGCCTAACCGGCTCATCGCCGACGGCAACATAATCGGTTCCTTTATTGGCCAACGCTACCGAATCGATCAGGGATACCGGATAACGGTCGTAAGTCTTATAAAAACCTTCCAACGTAATCTTTGTCAGGGCTCCCGGGCGGTACTCCAAGCCCGCCACATAATGACCGGAACCGATATAACCGGTTTTAGTAGCCTTATTCAACAATACCCCCCTGGAGTCAGCATATCCTAAAGTCGTATAAGCCGGCAATTGATAATACCGGCCGATATTTCCGTTCAACGACCACTGTTCACTCAAGGCATAAGAGAAGGAAAAACGGGGAGAAAATTGACGGAACAAATCACCGGTTTCACTTGTATAACTACAACCGTCAAACCGGGCTCCGAACGACAACAACAACCGTTCCTGAAAAAAAGCCTTGGATACCTGTCCGAATACAGCCCATTTCCACATGTTCAACTCCCGCGAATAATCCTGAACAGCCGCTTCTCCGCCGACAAACATTCTCCGGAATGTGGTATTGTTGTACTGCGCATATTCCAGGGCAGCTCCTACATTCAGTTTATATCCTGCAGAAGTCAGCCGGCGATGCTCAAACCGGAATTTATTTTCGGTTTCCCCCGAGCGGAAATCCACGGTTTTAGGTTTATGTTCATCGTTATCCGTATACTTTTCAATCTTATTATGCAATCCGCTCCGGCTCAATACAAACAAATGATGCCAATTGTTTCCGTAATGTTTGAATGTCGCCCCGACAGTATAGCTCCACTGCCGGCTTTCCGGCAACCAATTCAACAAATATTTCTGACCGTCGTCCGGATCTTTCATATCGGTATTCAGATGATTCACATCATAAGCACCGATCCCCAGTATGGTCAGCTCGTTTTTCGGATTAAAACGAGTGACGGTCTTAAACTGGAAATCATTATACACCGGCAAAAAAGGAAGTCCGATAATTCCAAACAACATTTTCAGATAACTCCGCCGGGCAGATACCAAAAAAGTCGTTTTAGGCAGTAAAGGTCCGTCTAAAGACAACCCATAGTCTGTCGCCCCCACGGTAGCCCTTACCTTGATCCGGTCGGGATTGCCTTCTATCTGATGAAAATCGAGCATAGAGCTAAGCATATTTCCACAGGCAGCAGGAAAAGCTCCGGAATAAAAATTTACTTCACGCACAAAATCGATATTCACAATACTAACTACCCCACCGGAAGCTCCTTGTGTCGCAAAATGATTCAAGTTGGGCAATTCCACCTCGTCCAGATAAAAACGATTTTCCGCAGGTCCTCCGCCCCTTACCACAAAATCATTCCGAAAGGCAGGAGAGGAGAGCACCCCGGGCATAGACTGCACAACTTTTGAAATATCACGGTTTCCTCCCGGATTTTTTTCTATTTCAGCAATTCCGATTCGTTGCAAGGAAACAGGACTGTCGGCCGTCTTACGGTAAGGGCTGGCTTTCACAGTAACCTGTTCCAATGCCGTCGCCTCTATTTCCAAACCCACATTTTCAGTCCGCTCTGCTGCCGTATTGACCATAAATTCACCAGTCACATGGGTTTTATACCCAATGCTACTGACTTCCAGGCGAACAAAACCAGGTGTGACATTTTCAAGCCGGAACTGTCCGTTTTCATCTGCGGCAACACCTATAGTCGTTCCATAAAGGAGGACATTGGCAAAAGGGATACCTTCCTGACTGACGGCATCAAAAACACGTCCTTTAACGACACAGCGATTTTGAGCCTTCAATGTCTGACCGAAAATCAGCAAACCTATCAACCCCAAAAGAATACGATACTTCATTCATGTATTTTTTAGTATATGACAATTTCATCTGCAAACATAAACCCTTTTTGCTTTAGAGCAAACAACCGGATATAACGGGCATGTTCCTTAAAATGTAACGTAAAATCCTTGAAACAAAGTTCCGGCCGGTCATCCGGAATATCATTTACGACTTTCCCGACTTCCCGGAAATGATTTCCATCCTCCGAAACACTGACTTTCACATAACGGGGCATATATACTCCCGGACCGGTGAGTTGCATAAATTTCACCGATACATACCCTAAATCCATATTTTCTCCCATATCTATCGTCACATCTATATGCTTCAAAAAACCTTGCCAGCAGCCGTCATGATAAGTCAGACCTCCCCGGTAACCGTCCGTCAGTGTCCCTGCTCCGGCTGCAGGATAAGCCCCGCTGTAATTCGTATGGTATACGACCGGCTTCCCGATTGCCCGGTGATAGTCGAACCGGGCCGAAGAAATATAACCGGAACGTTTACCCCCTTCAAACAAAGCGGCCTTTATCCGTCCGGAATCCCGGATAACAACAGGTGTCGTATAAAGGGCCGAATTTTGATCCGGTAACGTTCCGTCCACGGTATACCGAATCTCCGGTCTGTATTTTTCATTGCCGAAAGTCACGTTGATCTGTTTGCGGACAGTGTCTACCTCCGCCTGCATATCAATCCGGTCGCTCAACTCAAAAACACAAACACCCCTCTTCTTCAACCATTGAATGTGTGTAGCCACACGCCTTTTAAAATCCGCCGAATCTTTTTTCCCGCGCGGCGTCCACAAAACCTCCGACAGAGCAAGCATACGCGGGAACACCATATATTCCACATGTTCGGGTGTCGCTATATACTCCGTCCACACATTCGCCTGGGCCCCTAAAATATGACGGGCTTCCTGCACGTTCAATTCCGGAGGCACCGGATTATATGAATATACTTTCAGGTACGGAGTAAAACCACCGATGGCATAAGGTTGTGTAACAGGGTCCGCCTGATAGGCATCGAAATAACAATATTCACCGGGCGTCATGATCACGTCATGACCGGACTTCGCCGCTGTAATTCCACCTTTCTCCCCCCGCCATGACATAACAATTGCATCTTCTGCCAAACCGCCTTCCAATATCTCGTCCCAACCAATTAGTTTACGTCCTTTGGAATGGATAAACTTCCCGACACGTTGTATAAAATAACTTTGTAATTCCGCCTCGTCCTTCAGATGTTCCTTTTTTATCCGTTCCTGACAATACCGACACTTCCGCCAATGTTTTTTAGAGGCTTCATCGCCTCCGATATGAATATATTCCGAAGGAAACAATTCCATAACAGTCGTCAATACCTTTTCGATAAAAGCAAACGTCTCTTCCTTACCGGCACAAAACTCACCGCTATCGCCGATATCACCGCTGCACCCCAATTCCGGGTAAGCATGCAATACTTCTTCCGAATGTCCCGGCATTTCAATCTCCGGAATAACGGTAATATGTCTTTCTGCCGCATAAGCGACAATATTGCGTATCTCCTTCTCCGTATAGTAACCGCCATAGGCCCCCGGATCATCTTTCAAAGCGTATTTGCGATCTCCGCCTACCCACCATTTGCGCCAATCTTCCTGTGTACGCCAGGCACCCTTTTCCACCAATCCGGGATATTGCCGGATTTCCAGCCGCCAGCCGCCGGCATCTGTCAAATGCCAATGAAAAGTATTGAACTTATAGTAACTCATCAAATCCAGATATTTATATATAAATTCAACCGGATAAAAATGCCGGGACACATCCAAATGCATTCCCCGGTAAGCAAAAGCCGGTTCGTCTTCTATTCGCAAAACCGGCAAACGCCAAAGCTGTTCCTTCGTATCGTAAAGAGAGGTGTCCGCCAGCAATTGCAGAAAGGTCTGCAATCCGTAAAACAATCCGGCAGAAGTTTTGGCCTTAAACTCAACCTTTTCCGGAGTAATCGCCAAGCGATAGCCCTCCGCAGGAATATCACTTAATGAATCCAATGCGAAACAAATTACATTCTGCCGGGCTGCGTCAGCGGAACGGATGGTCCACAATGTCTTTTCCTCAATCGCTTTCGTCAAATTATCTGCAATTCTGATTTCCTCCGAAAAAGAATTATACCGGAGGCAGGTCTTTTCATTCAGTTCAAAATATCCTTTTCCCAAAGCAATCTGTTTCGGCCGGGGTACGATTTGCAAATCGGTTATTTGCCAATCCGTCTTCTGAACCTCTTGTTTACAACCCACGAAAAAAAGAATCACGATACCGAACCACCACCGAATTTTCATATTCAAATCTTTTGTTGTTTCTCTATTTGACAAATATACAAAGGATTATGGAGACCCGAAAATAATATTTAACTTATTGATTTTTCACTAAAAATCCCCACAAGCCATGACCTGTGGGGAAAACTTTGAACATGAGTATTGAACATTAAGAACAGTTGATTTTACGCATAACTTCTGAAAAAAGATACAATAAATAAAAAAAATCCCCGAAGTGTTTGCAGATTTTCAAAAAATATCTACTTTTGCACCCGAGTTCTTTGCTCAGGTGGCGGAATTGGTAGACGCGCTGGACTCAAAATCCAGTATCCTCAACAGATGTGCGGGTTCGATTCCCGCTCTGAGTACTAAAACGGAGAAAATTAAAAATTTTCTCCGTTTTTTATTTTTTCCGAATTCATATTTTCCTTAAAATTGGAACTCAGCATTTACCTCATATAAATTGCAGATTTTAAATTGCCCGGCAATCTGGTCCGTTGTCTGATTCATTTAATCCGACATTGTAATTACAATTAAACAACAACCGGCACTAACGTACGAGCAATAAGGGACCTTTTTTGGTGTATTTTTTAGTCTTGATTTCCCGGCCCCGGGCAGTGATGATATAATAATAAGTTCCCGGACTGGCATATTTCCCGTGTATTTTTCCGTTCCAGCCTTCCTGCGGATCATCCCATTCATATACCTTGCGTCCCCACCGATTGATAATCACACCGTGAAAATATTCCAGAGATTGGGCCTTCACCTTGAATATGTCGTTTATACCGTCTCCGTTCGGCGTAAATACATTCGGCACTTCCACCAAAGAAGAGTCTACGACAATATAACGATCGATATAGGCCGTATCGGAACATTGATTGATTCCCCGGGTATTAACAACCACCAATTTTACATTATAGCTACCGGGATGCTCATAAATATAGGGCGGTAAATTCTGCTCGGTATAGATTCTTCCATCCAGCAAGCTATCTTCAACACTCATAGCTCCCGGTTGTATCTCCGTTGTATCTTTATACAAATACCATTCGAAAGACTGGGCATTCTCGCTGCGGTTATCAAAAGTTACCTCCAACGGAGCTTCCCCCTGCATCGGATCGGCACTGAACTCAGCCAAAGGGATATAAGAATGATAAGTAGCTTCATTGCTCTCCCAGTTCAAGCCGAAACGATCCCTGATTTTTACCCGGCATTGCACATCCCGGTATTCCCCTTCCACAAACTGTGAAATTTCCCGGTAATAATCCGGACTCGGAGCCAAAGTACGCTCCTTCCCTCCCCATACGACAGTATAAAGCGGATTTTCAGCCCCGGGATACCCGTTATATACGGGCGGATTCTCCACTCCTTCCAGCTTCAATGTGATATAATGGCAATCCATTTCATTCTCTATACCCAACCGGACCGGCATATGAACATAGAAAACCGTAAAACCGACTTCGATCGGATGTACCCCCTCTTTTTCCGCCCGGAAAAAATAAACACCGTTTCCCAACAAATCCACCGTTAAAGAAGTAGAATCTCCCTCATACATTACCGGCTGTGTACGTCCCTCGTATTCCCAGGCAAACTCCCAACCGGAAGAGCCGTCGGGCATAAACTGCACACGTCCGAAAGGAAGCGGATCATTTTGCGTATTCTTCACTGCATAAAAAGGAATTCCATTGTACTCCGTCCGCGCCACTTCATCACATCCTAAAAACAGGATTTGTCCCATCCCCCATTGAGTGCCCAACAAACACACCATCAATATCAAAACTCTTGTCATCTTCATACTTCTACCATTTTGACCGTACGCCAATCCTTAATTTATGCAATATTAATTAAAAAAACGATATTCTTTTTATCTTCCGGCAAAATTAAACAATCCCGGGACTTAATTGCCTGATTGAGGATTAATTTTTAATTTTACAGCCCTAAACATGAATTTATAAAGCTTCATATATACTGTGGATTTTTTAAACGAATTAAACGCCAATCAACGGGAAGCCGTCGCGAATACGGAAGGCCCCGCCTTAGTGATTGCGGGAGCAGGCTCCGGCAAAACCCGTGTATTGACTTACCGTATTGCCAATCTGCTCAGCAAAGGGATTCCGGCCTATAAAATTCTGGCACTGACTTTCACCAACAAGGCAGCCCGGGAAATGCAAAAACGCATCTCCCAGCTTGTCGGTTCTGAGAATGCAGCAAACTTATGGATGGGTACATTCCATTCCATCTTCTCGAAAATCCTCCGTTTTGAAGCTGAAAAACTGGGCTATACCTCTAATTTTACAATTTACGACACCCAGGATTCCAAAAACCTGATCAAGGCAATTATCAAAGACCTGAAACTGGACGACAAGACCTATAAGCCCAACGATGTATTGGGCCGGATTTCAATGGCCAAAAACAACCTCATCACAGCACAGGCTTATGCCCAATCTTCCCGCATCACGACAGCAGATGCAGCCGCCCGGAAACCCATGATCGCAGAGATATACAAACATTATCAAATGCGTTGCAGACAAAGCGACACCATGGATTTCGACGATTTATTGCTGCAAACCAATATTTTATTCCGGGACTTTCCGGAAATACTGGATAAATACCAGCAAAAATTCAACTATATCCTGGTCGACGAGTACCAGGATACCAATTATTCCCAGTATCTGATCATCAAAAAACTGTCAGAAAGGCATCACAACTTATGTGTTGTCGGAGACGATGCACAAAGCATATACTCCTTCCGGGGAGCCCGCATTGAAAATATTCTGAATTTCCGGAATGATTATCCCGACTACCGCCTCTTCAAACTGGAACAAAACTATCGTTCTACGACAACCATCGTCGAAGCGGCAAACAGTATCATCAATAAAAACAAAGAACAAATCCCAAAACGGGTTTTCTCTGAAAATGAGGAAGGAGAAAAAATAAAAATATTGCGAGCCTTATCGGATAAAGAAGAAGGGTTTCAGGTAACCAACGAAATTTTCAAACTGGCCAACTACGAACAGCAGGAATATTGTGATTTCGCTATACTTTACCGGACAAATGCCCAATCCCGTATCCTGGAAGAAGCTTTACGCAAACGGAACATCCCGTATAAAATATACGGCGGACAATCCTTCTACCAACGGAAAGAGATCAAAGACCTCCTGGCTTATTTCCGGCTGGCCGTCAACCAAAACGACGAAGAAGCTCTGAAACGAATCATCAATTACCCCAAACGGGGAATCGGCGATACCACCGTGGACAGGGTACGGGAAATTGCCCTTCAACACCGGGTCAGTATATGGACCGTGTTGTGTAACCTGGATAAAGTGACAGGTAACTTCAATGCACCGACGATCACAAAACTCAACAACTTCCGGCTACTGATCGAAAAGTTCACGGGACGGGTTTCAGAAGACAACGCATACGACATCGCCGTTTACATCGCACAAACCTCCGGAATCGTGGATGATTTATCTGTCGACAGTACGCCTGAAGGTATCTCACGCAAAGAAAACATCCAGGAGTTACTGAATGCAATCAAAGATTTCAGCGAAACAGCATATAAGGAAGGGGCCAATGAAAAATTGCCCGCTTTTCTGGAAGGCGTTGCCTTACTGACAGACCAGGACAGCGAAAAAGCAGAGGACAATAACAAGGTAACCCTCATGACAATCCACGCAGCCAAAGGTTTGGAATTCCCCAATGTCTTTATGACAGGTATCGAAGAAGAACTGTTTCCGGCCCAACAGAGCACCTCCACACCCTCCGCTCTGGAAGAAGAAAGACGCCTGTTTTACGTTGCCCTCACCCGGGCAGAAAAAAGAGTCGTTATATCTTATGCAAATTCCCGTTACCGGAATGGACAGATCGTTCCGACCCGGCCATCCCGGTTTATCTCAGAAATCGATCCTCATTATGTGGAAGGCTTTATAAGTCCCCGGAACGAATCGTCCGGCTTTAGACTCAAAACTCCCGTTTCTACTCATAAACCGACGATTTCTTTAGCCAAGCCGCCTGTAACCGATATCCCGGAATTAGACCGTTCGCGATTGAAACAAATCGAGCCCGGACAGGTCCTTCCCGGTATGATCATCTTCCATCCGACATTCGGGACGGGTAAGGTCATCGCCCTGGAAGGACTGGGCGTAAATAAAAAAGCAAAAGTTCTCTTTACAAAAGAAGGAAACAAAACGTTATTGTTAAAATTTGCAAAAATATATACACAAGAAGACTAATTATACTGTTTAAATAACCAAAAAAGCTTATCTTTGTCACACAATTCTAAAAAGTTCTCCGGCAAACAACAATTGTACTTTCCCGGAACTTTCCAAAAAAGGAAATAAAAATTTAAAGGCAAAGCAAGCCGTACATATCTTCAAAATTGCTGAAAAGCACTCCAAAATTATCGGAACGCATGGACTATAATACCCAAAAGAAAAAACTGCTTCTTCCCGAATACGGTAGAAATATTCAAAAGATGGTGGATCATATATTAACGATCCAGGATCGGGACGAGCGTACCCGGGCTGCTAAAACGATTATCGACGTCATGGGTAATCTGTACCCTCATTTACGGGATGTTCCGGATTTCCGCCATAAACTATGGGATCATTTGGCGATCATGTCCGGTTTCAAATTAGATATCGAAACGCCCTATCCGCTTCCTTCTCTGGAAAAAATAAATGAGAAACCGGAAAAACTCCCGTACCAGACCAATCACATCAAATACCGGCACTACGGAAAATTAGTTGAAAAACTGATTGAAAAAATCAAGGAAACAGAAGATCCCGAACAAAAAAGAGCCTTAATTGTCCTTACGGCCAACCACATGAAAAAATCCTTCCTGACGTGGAACAAAGACAGTGTCGAGGACGAACAAATTTACAACGACATCAACACTTACTACGGCAGTTCCGTCATTTTACCGGAAGGAATGACCCTCTCAAATTCCAAAGACCTGTTGCAAAAGAAAAGCAAACCCAGTTCCAACAAACCGATGGTTAACAAAAACAACAACAAGAACAACGGGAAAAATAACAACAACGGCAACAACCATAACTATTACAAAAAGCAACATTAAAAGCCGCTCCACCCTTTTTCATGAAAGTCACAGTTATTTTCGGAAGCAACACCGGCAACCGGCAAGAGATCATTGAAAAAGCGATTTCGGCCCTGGCTTTGCATGCCGGAGAAATAATGGAAATGTCTTCTTATTACGAAACGGAGCCTTGGGGATTCGATAGTCCGGAAGTCTTTTTAAACCGCATCGTATTATTCGACACGGCATTGTCGCCCCGGGATTTTTTGGCATCCTGCCTGCAAACAGAACAACAATTGGGGCGGGTTCGCCATACAGGTCCACGCTACC
Source organism: Culturomica massiliensis (assembly GCF_900091655.1). Classification (NCBI taxonomy): domain Bacteria; kingdom Pseudomonadati; phylum Bacteroidota; class Bacteroidia; order Bacteroidales; family Odoribacteraceae; genus Culturomica; species Culturomica massiliensis. The sequence goes on along the minus strand of NZ_LT594621.1, from coordinate 3,738,915 downwards.
AATCCCGCACAATCGACATTGACATTCTCTTCTACGAATCGATCATTCTCAATACTCCGGAACTGACCATTCCTCATCCCCGGATCACCGAACGGAATTTCGTACTCATTCCGTTGAATGAACTGATGCCGGAATTCCGGCATCCTGTATTCAACGAAACAATCGCCGATTTATTGAAAAAAAGTCCGGATCATCTGCTCGTAAAGAAACTACCGGATTTGAACTTTTAACTGTATCTCACAATCTCCGCACCGATTGCATTCAATTTATCATCGATATGCTCATATCCCCTGTCTATCTGGTCGATATTGTGAATGGAACTGGTACCTTTAGCCGATAATGCCGCAATGAGCAAGGCTATACCCGCCCGGATATCGGGAGAGGTCATTTTCGTCGCCCGCAACTGGGATTCATGATTTTGTCCGATTACGGTTGCCCGGTGGGGGTCACAAAGAATGATCTTCGCTCCCATATCAATCAGCTTATCCACGAAAAAAAGCCGGCTTTCAAACATCTTCTGGTGAATCAACACACTTCCTTTCGCCTGCGTAGCCACAACCAGGAACACACTAAGTAAGTCCGGCGTCAAACCGGGCCAAGGCGCATCTGCCATCGTCAGTATGGAACCGTCGATAAAATCTTCGATCATATAATGCTCCTGCCGGGGAATAAATAAATCATCATTGCGTTCTTCTACCCGCACACCCAATTTCCGGAAAGCATCCGGAATAATTCCGAGCTGACGGATATTCACATCTTTGATCGTAATCTCCGACCGGGTCATCGCTGCCAAACCGATGTAACTGCCTACTTCAATCATATCCGGCAAACAACGGTGGCGGCATCCATGCAACTCACGAACCCCTTCTATGGTCAGTAAATTAGAGGCTATACCTGAAATTTTAGCTCCCATGGAATTCAGCATCAGACACAGCTGTTGTACATAAGGCTCACAAGCTGCATTGTAAATCGTCGTTACTCCTTCAGCCAACACGGCAGCCATGATGATATTCGCCGTACCTGTCACCGATGCTTCGTCCAGTAACATATAATTTCCCTTCAATTTGGCTGCAGAAGCTTTAAAGCAACTATTCAACGCATCGTATTCGAATGTTGCTCCCAATTTTTCAAACCCGAGGAAATGGGTATCCAACCGCCGGCGCCCGATCTTATCGCCTCCGGGCTTCGGAATAATGCCACAGCTGTGAATTGCCAGCAAGGGACCTAAAATCATAATCGATCCCCGCAAACTTACAGCTTTATTATAAAAATCTTCAGTTTCAAAATAACGGTAATCGATCCCCGAAGCACAAAAAGCAAATTCTCCGTGCGATATATGCTCCACCTTCACTCCCATGCCCTGTAACAATTCGATCAATTTTAAAACGTCCAATATCTCCGGGACATTGGAAATAACCACTTCTTCTTTCGTCAGCAAGGTGGCACATATCACTTGCAATGCTTCATTCTTAGCACCTTGGGGACAAAGTTCTCCTTTCAGCCTCCGTCCTCCGGTAATTACAAACCTGCTCATAGTACTCGGTATTTATCTCAAAATAAAATCTGTTCCATCGTTTGTAAAACTATTAAAAAAGAAAGCAAAATCCAACGTTTTAATTGACGATTTTAGATTGACGATTTTAGATTAAATGAATCTGACAAGGAATCAGGTTGTCAGACAATTTAAAATTTACAATCTAAAATCGTCAATCTAAAATTTTCTTTAGTGTTGGCCTGTGAGTATAATCTAAAATCGTAAATCATAAATCTAAAATTCTTTTAGGGTTGCCTTGTGGGTATAATCTAAAATCATAAATCGTAAATCTAAAATTTTCTTTAGGGTTGGCTTGTGCGTTTAATCTAAAATCGTAAATCATAAATCTAAAATTTTCTTTTAGGGTTGCCTTGTGGATATAATCTAAAATCTACAATCGTCAATCTAAAATTCTCTTTAGCGTTGGCTTGTGCATTTAATCTAAAATCGTAAATCGTAAATCTAAAATTTATAAGTACATTATTTTACTGTAAAACAAAAAATATTCGACATTGCCCTTGTGTCAAAAAAATTATATGGCTACTTTTGTAAACAATGTTCCGGTTAACAGCAATTATTTAAATGATTTAATCGACCCGGTTATTTACTACAGACATCTAAAATCAAAACGATTAATATAAATTCTATGAAAAGTTTTTTTAAATACACCCTTGCAACCATCGTCGGAGTGATCATCGTACATATTCTGATGATTTTCATATTCTTCGGTTTTATCGGAATTATCGCGTCTTTCGGCGACAAGCCGGCTGAAGTAAAAAACAACAGTATTTTACATCTTCAGTTTAAAGGAAATATCCCGGACAGAGCTTCCGCAAACCCCATGGACAATTTTAACTTTATGTCCATGAAATCGATAGAATCTACAGGCTTGAACGACATTTTAAAAAACATCGGAAAAGCCCAAAAAGACGACCGGATTAAAGGTATTTATCTGGACCTTACCGAAATTGAAAGTAATTTCGGAGGATTGGCCACAACAGTTGAAATCCGCAATGCATTACAAGAATTCAAAGCAAGCGGCAAATTCATCTACAGTTATTCGAATTTAGGATATTCCCAAAAAAGTTATTATTTGGCAACAATTGCCGACAGCGTCTTTGTAAATCCGGAAAGTCCGCTGATTTTAGCGGGTATGGGAGGCACCAGCTTTTTCTACAAAGACATGCTGGATAAAATCGGCTTGAAAGTAGACATCGTAAAAGTCGGCAAATACAAATCAGCAGTAGAACCGTTTACGCAAACAGAAATGAGTCCGGCCAACCGCGAACAGATCGAAACCTATTTAAAATCACTTTGGGGACATCTGTTACTAGGCATTTCCGAAACCCGTCCGATCAGTGTCGATTCTCTGAATTGGCTGGCAGATCATCTGGAAATCCGCACTCCTGAGGCAGACAAAGCATACGGTCTTTTTGACGGCGTTTTCTATGAAGACACCATGCTCGATATACTAAAAGAGAAATGTGGTATAAAGCCTGAAGATAAATTGAACTTTATCAGTTTAAACGATTATAAAAAGGCTGCTGTTCCCAATATAAAAAGCGAAATTATAAAAGATAAAATTGCCGTCATATATGCTTCGGGAGAAATCGGCATATCCCAAACGGCAACGACAATCGGGCCGGAACTGGCACAAACAGTACGTAAAGCCCGGAAAGATAAAAACATCAAAGCCATCGTCCTGCGTGTCAATTCTCCGGGAGGAAGTGCTTTAACATCCGATATCATCTGGCGGGAAGTTCAGTTGGCCAGCCAAACCAAGCCGTTTATCGTTTCCATGGGTAACGTAGCTGCTTCCGGCGGCTATTATATTTCCTGTGCTGCCGACACAATTGTTGCCGACCCGACTACGTTAACAGGATCGATCGGCATTTTCGGACAATTCTTCTCCGGAGAAAAACTATTCAAAGACAAAATGGGCATCACGGGAAGTACTGTTAAAACAAATGCTCACAGTGATTTCGGTGGAGGCGCACCGCTTCCCTTGCCTATCAGTAACCGTCCGTTAACTACCTATGAAAAAGAAGTCCTTCAAAAATATATTGAACGGGGTTATGAAACATTCTTGTCCCGGGTGGCTCAGGGACGTCACATGACCAGAGACGAAGTGCACGAAATTGCCCAGGGACGTGTATGGACAGGAGCTGATGCTTTACAGGTAGGTCTGGTTGATGTATTGGGCGGTTTGGAACAAGCGATTGAAATTGCTGCATACAAAGCCGGAATTGAAAAATACAGAATTACAGAATACCCTGTAGAAAAAGATTTTCTGGAAGAATTACTCAATAATTTCTCTTCTTCTGCCAAAACACGGATTATGAAAGAAGAATTGGGCAATTTTTATGAAACATTCCGGCAATTACAGGAATTTAAAAATATACCGCAGGGTCTGATGGCACGGATACCTTACAACTTAGCCATCGAATAAGCCTTGCATTAACATATTTAATTACAGATAATGTTTCTTGCAAGAATCGTATTATTACCATTGAGTTTCGTATACGGACTGATTGTCGGTATACGGAATTCATTCTTCAATATGGGAATACTGAAATCCAAGGAATTCAATGTTCCCATTATATGCGTAGGTAATATTACGGTCGGCGGAACCGGCAAGACACCTCATACGGAACTTATCCTGGCGGAATTGCAGAAAGATTTTCAGGTGGCCTGTCTTAGCCGGGGCTACAAAAGGAAAACCACAGGATTCCGGCTTGCCGATGCTCAATCGACAGCCAATGATATCGGGGATGAGCCGTTGCAAATCAAAAAAAAATTCCCCGATATTATTGTCGCGGTAGACGAAAAACGATGCCGAGGTATTGAAAAACTACTGGCATTACCGGCCCCTCCGCAGGTCATCGTGTTGGACGATGCATTCCAACACCGATATGTCAAAGCCGGCAAAAATATCATAATGATGGATTATAACCGGCCGGTATACAAAGACTACCTTTTACCGGCAGGACGCTTGCGGGAGACTCCTTACGCTTTGCGGCGGGCCGATTATATCATAACCAGCAAATGCCCGCCGGAACTTACGCCCATCGAAAAACGGCTGGTTTTTAAGCACCTGAAAATCAAACCTTATCAACAGCTTTTTTTTACACGGCAAGGTTATGGCTCAATCACAAGCTTATGCTCCGGAAAAACGATAGCACAACCGGAAAAAAAAGCATCGGTTCTTTGCATTACGGGAATCGCTCAACCGGAACCTTACATCGAATACCTGAAACAATTTTCCAGCGATATCACAGTAATACGCTATCCCGATCATCACAACTTCAAGCCGAAAGACATCGCCGAGATTGAAAAAGTATTCCGAAGCATCCGGAATATGAACAAATATATTTTTACGACAGAAAAGGACGCCATGCGTTTAAAAGATTGTAATATCCCGGAAGATATCCTGGAAAGAATATATTACATACCGGTAGAACCTATATTTTTTAATAAAAAAGATATATTAATCAACGAATTAAAGACCTATGTTGCAAAAAATAAAAGATAGCGCAGCTTACATTTCCCGCTTTTTAGACAGAGAGGAATATTCTATTGGGATCATATTGGGAACCGGGCTTGGAGAACTCGGCAAAGCCATCGAAATCAAACACACGATTCCGTATGCAGCAATTCCGAATTTCCCGGTATCTACAGTACAAGGACACAAAGGAAATCTCTTGATCGGGCGCTTCGGCAATAAAAACGTTATTGCCATGCAAGGACGTTTTCATTTTTATGAAGGTTATCCGATGCAGGAGGTTACGTTCCCCGTAAGAGTTTTACATCAGCTCGGCGTCAACCGGCTATTTGTTTCAAATGCAGCCGGAGGTGTCAATACAAATTTCCTGGTGGGAGATTTAATGGTCATCACCGATCATATAAACTTATTCCCGGAACACCCTTTAAGAGGCAAAAATATAGATGAATTAGGACCGCGTTTCCCGGGAATGACAGAAGCTTATAGTCCCCGCCTCATAGCCCTGGCAGAACAGACGGCCCAGGAATTAGGCCTGGAATTGCGCAGGGGAGTGTATGCCGGCTTGCAAGGCCCTTCTTTCGAAACGCCCGCAGAATACCATTGGATTCGGGTAATCGGAGGAGATGCCGTCGGCATGTCTACCGTTCCGGAAATCATTGTAGCCCGTCACATGGGTATGGAATGTTTCGGTATGTCTGTCATTACCAACAGTACCGCTTCTCCGGAATTAATCAAAACCAATCATACAGAGGTCCAGGACATCGGCAACACAGCCCAACCTAAAATGACCGCATTATTCCGGGGAATCATCGAAAAACTCTGAATCACATCTATAAGAGACGCCGGGGGCTTTCAATAAAATTGAAAGCCCCTGTTTTTATTTTACCGGAAAACACAGAGATCAAAAATCGTAAATGCTACAGTATCCATTCGATAACAGGCACCAAAACAGCCGTCATAATTCCCATAACTCCGATTGCCAAACCGCTGATTGCTCCCTCTATCGTTCCGATTTCCATAGCCCGGGCCGTCCCCAGGCCATGCGCTGCCGCTCCCAAAGCCAAACCTTTAGCAATACGGCTTTGTATTCCTAATTTTTCCAAAATAAAAGGACCGACAATTCCGCCAAAAATACCGACGACAATAACGACAACCGCTGCAATGGAAGGGATTCCTCCCGATCTTTCCGCAATACTCATCGCAATCGGAGTCGTCACAGACTTCGGCTCCAACGAAGCAATCAACGCCTGGTCCGCACCAAAATAGCGGGCAATGAATATCACGCTGACAATGCCGGTCACACATCCGACAAATACAGAAGTTACAATAGATACAGCATTCGCTCTCAGAGCCGCAACTTGTTCATACAACAAATACCCCAACACAACCACCGTAGGTCCTAACATAAAATTAATCATACGGCTCCCCCGCTCAAAATCAGGATAAGAAATACCTAAAAAATGTATCAGCAAGGCAAGTACCGGTATGGAAACCAGCAAAGGATGCAGCAATGGCAATTTCGTCTTCCGGTACAACGCAAGCGTTGCTAAATAGACCCCGATCACCAGTGTCAGTATAAATATTTCAGAACTTAAAAGCTGTTTCATAACAAAATCACTGTTGTTTTCTTTTTTCAAACCATTGCTGGGTAAAAGCGACCACTATAATCACAACCACCGTACTCACGGCACAAGCTACCAGCACAGCCTGCCAATAGGCCGATAAAATATCCAACGCATTGATAATCCCCACACCTGCCGGAACAAAAAACAATGCCATATTATCACATAGAAATTTAGCCACAGGCTTGATATGTCCGGGTTTTACCAGTTTCAGACACAATGCCGCGAAAAGCAATATCATCCCGATTACGCTACCGGGAATAAATCCGTTGATCAGCCAACCGACCAACTCGCCCAATACATAAAACAACAATACAATAAAAATGCCGGCCATAAAAAATGCCTATAAATACAGTTCAGGACACAAAGGTAGAACTTTTACCCGGGGAATATTTTCACAGTCATCCTTTTTCAATCAATAAATCACGGAAACGTCTTCATTTTTCACACAATACAATACCGGCACCAAAACGTCCGGCCTGTTTCCCTGCATACCGATAGGAAAAAAACTCATCCGGCCGGCACCGGGTACATAACCCGGAAATTTCAATATGGCGGGCAGACACACCGGCATGTGTCAATACATGAAAATTAGCCATCCACAAATCGACAAAAAATTTATCCGGAACTTCCGAAGCCGTAACCAACTCCGGCATATTTCCGAACTTTTTCCGGAAAACATCCGCCACCTCAGGCCCCACTTCAAAGCAACATCTCCCGATAGAAGGCCCGATACCGGCAATAATATCTGCAGGACAGCAACCGTAATTTTCCCGCATCCCGGCCACAGCTTTACCCGCAATACCGGCAACGGTGCCACGCCAACCGGCATGTATGGCTCCGATAACCCGCTTTACCGGATCGTACAACAACACCGGTACACAATCGGCAGACAAGACGAGCAGGCAAACTCCGGGGACATCCGTAATCATCCCGTCCGTATCCGGCAAACGGCTTTCTTTATCCAAAGCTCCCTTCCCCCAGTCTTCAGCTTTCACAACAGTAATGTGGTCAGAATGTATCTGATGAGCACATACCATCCGGCTTACTTCAAAACCGACAGCCTTTCCCAAATCCATTCGATTGTCCCGGATCATTTCATAATCAGTGCCTTCGGTAAAACCGATATTCTTTTCTCCCGAAGCAACAAAATGTACGATTTCTCCGAAAACGGACAGATTTTCAAAACGGTAAAAAGGGAACAGTCCGTTATCTATTTTTTGCATACCTGCTATCCATTAATTTCTCTGCAGCAGCTAATGTTTCGGGTTTTCCGACATCCATCCATTGCAAGCGGGACGGACAATAGGCCCGGATTTCTGTTTGCGCAGCTATTGACAAATAAAAATCGATAATCGAAAATTTCCCCTCCCACTTATTCATCCATTGAAATACCCGGGGCGAAAGCACATGGATTCCTCCGAAAGCATAAGCCGTATAATGTCCGGGCTGAAAATCAGGATAAGGAGATTTCACCTCCCCGGTCTTTCTGTTTTCCCAACCACACAATCGCTGAGTCCCGTCAAACAGCAAATAACGCGAAGTCTTCCTTTCTCCGGCCAATAATGAAGCCAATGCCCCCGAACGGATATGCGCTTCATAAAATAACCTCAAATCCAAATCGGAAACAATATCGACATTATGAACCAGAAAAGGTTCGTTATCATCCAGAAAACAGGCAGCTTTCCGGATTCCTCCTCCCGTATCGAGTAATTCTTCCCGTTCATCCGAGATATCGATTCTCAAACCGAAATTTTCATGCAAACGGAGAAAGTCGATAATCTGTTGTCCGAAATGATGAATATTAATTATAATGTGATCGAAACCGGCAGCTTTCAAACGCAAGATAACATGTTCCAACATCGGTTTCCCGGCAATCGCCACCAATGCCTTCGGGCAATTATCCGTCAAAGGCCGTAAACGGGTTCCCAATCCGGCTGCAAATACCATTGCTTTCATACATTTCCCCAATAAGTTTCAATATTTTGTTCCCGGTGTATCAAATGTACCCGGACAGCATATGTTTTATACAGATGTTCCGCCAGATGCTGTGCTGCATATACAGAACGATGGCGGCCGCCGGTACACCCGAAACAAACCGTCAGACTCGTAAATCCTCTTTCAAGATAACGTTGCACAGAAGTATCCACCAAAGCATAAACATGCTTAAGAAAAACCGTGATCTCCCCATCCTCTTCCAAAAAACGGATTACAGATTCATCCAATCCGGTCGATTGCCTGTATTGCTCGTATCTACCCGGATTGTGGATTGCCCGGCAATCGAATACAAATCCCCCTCCATTTCCGGAACGGTCTTCCGGAATACCTTTTTTATAAGAAAAGCTATAAACATGAACTGTCAAAACATCTTCCTTTTTTCTCTCCGCAAAACATTCCAATTCTGTCATTTTCAACAACAAAACAGAAAGGTAAGGATACTCCGGAAAACCTTCCCGCAACAATTCTTTTAAATTCGCAATTGCCGGAGGCACACTTTCGATAAAATGTGCCTTCTTTTCAAAATACCCCCGAAAGCCATAAGCACCCAATACCTGAAGCATACGAAACAATACAAAGTGTTTCAAACGGGCATAAAACTCCTGCTCACCGACTACGACGTATTTCTGAAGTGCCAACCGATATTCCTCTGCCAGCTTACGCCTCAATTCCTGTGGATACATCGCTTTGGCCTGCCACAAAAAAGAAGCCACATCATAATAAAAAGGACCTTTCCGTCCTCCCTGAAAATCGATAAAATAAGGATTACCGTCACGTATCATGACATTCCGTGACTGAAAATCCCGGTACATAAAAGCTTCCGGAATCTCTGCCAGCACAACATCTGCCAGCAGATTGAAATCATTCTCCAGATCATCTTCCTGAAAATCAATCCCCGTTGGTTTCAGAAAACAATACTTGAAATAATTCAAATCCCAAAACACCGAGCGACGGTTAAATTCCGGCAAAGGATAACAGCGGTTAAAATCCAGCTCTTTCACCCCTTTAAACTGTATATCCGGCAAAAGAGTTATCGTCTTGTGCAACAAGCTGTATTCAGCCGCTCCGAAACAGCCGCTCCGGCGTGCCGCCGCCAACCCATCGAACAGCAGGCAATCCCCCAAATCCTCCTGCAAATAACACATCCCGTCATCACTCAATGCATATACCCGGGGTACGGGCAACCCTTGCCGGATAAAATATTCCGACATATAAACAAAAGCCCGGTTTTCTTCAGCCGAAGTCCCATTTACCCCGATCCGTATGTAATGCATACTTTTCATGCGGAAATATTGCCGGTTCGAACCGGCAGCCGACAATGCAACGATCTCGCCGGGACGCTCGCCCGTATCCGATAAAAACAATTCGGTCAATCCTGATGTATCCATAAATACTCAATTAGCTCCCGAAAATACAATTTAAAAACGAAATTTTCAGAATTTACAGGCCGGGAAATCGGACTTTTAAAAAACCGGTTTCAAATTATTCTCAAATTTCTTTGTAATTTATAATGAATGACATATCTTTGCAAGCCGTTAATGAAGAAAATTATAAATAAATAGATACGAGATGAAAAAAGGCATACATCCTGAAAATTACAGACTGGTAGCGTTTAAAGATATGTCTAATGGAACGACTACTCTTACCAAATCAACCGCTGCAACAAAAGAAACGATTGAAATTGATGGTGTTGAATATCCGTTGGTGAAATTGGAAATTTCCAATTCTTCACATCCGTTTTATACCGGTAAAGTGAAATTGGTCGATACGGCAGGACGTGTTGATAAGTTCATGAACCGTTACAAAACACATATGGAAAACAGAAAAAAATAATTTCTGCATGAAAAATAAATGAGGCCGCCTTAAAAAGCGGCCTTTTTTATTGGTCATATTTTTCGGAGGCTCGTATACCTTTTACACCTTTGGCATGAGAATTGCCCTATAGGGAGATAAACATTATATTTGCACTATATTGACAAAATGTCAGTTAGATCATCTATAAATTCTGTAATAACTAAAATTGAGAAGGAGAAGTAAATGGATAAAATAGATTTCAGAAAAATGCTGCTGGATGAGATTACAGAGGAATCTTCGGATTTTTTACCGATCATTGGTGATGAAAAAGAGCTGTTGAACAACGATATCAACATACCTGACACACTGCCAATATTACCGCTTCGGAATACCGTTCTATTTCCGGGCGTAATTATTCCCGTAAATATCGGCAGAGATAAATCGTTAAAGCTAATTAAATATGCTTACAAAGAAAACGCCTTAATCGGTGTTATCGCACAAAAGGATACAAACACAGAAAATCCGGAGTTCGACGATCTGTTTAAAATCGGAACCGTAGCCTCTATCCTGAAAATTCTGGAAATGCCGGACGGCACAACGACAGCTATCGTTCAGGGGAAAAGGCGCTTTCTGTTGGAAGATATCTTATACGATGATCCGTACCACGTCGGAAAAATCATATTAAAACAAGAAGAACGGATGCCGGAAAACGATCCGGAATACAATGCCATTGCCGAATCTTTAAAAGACATGGCCTCTAAGATCGTGAAATATTCCAGCCACATCCCGAGCGAAGCCGGTTTTGCTTTGAAAAACATCGAAAGTATGTTGTTTCTGATCAATTTCATATCTTCCAATACGGATGTGGAATACAGAAGCAAACAAGAATTACTGGAAATTGACAGCCTTAAACAACGGGCCATCAAATTACTGGAGATATTAAGTAAGCAAGTGAGCTTACTTGAATTGAAAAATGATATCCAGAAAAAGGTTAAAAGCGATATCGACAAGCAACAACGGGAATATTTCCTTCATCAGCAGATGAAAACCATTCAGGATGAATTAGGAGGTAATCCGGCCGATGAAGAAATCAAAGAGCTCGAAGAAAAAGCTTCCCAGAAGGAATGGAGTGATTCGGTCAGGGCTGTTTTTGACAAAGAACTGAGTAAACTCAAAAGATTAAATCCGGCTGCCCCCGACTATTCGGTGCAATCCAACTATCTGCGGGAACTGATCGACCTTCCGTGGAACCATTGTTCCAAAGACAATCTCGATCTCAATCATGCAAAGAAAATATTGGACGGGGACCATTACGGACTGGAAAAAGTAAAAGACCGGATACTGGAATACCTGGCTGTATTAAAACTGAAAGCCGATATGAAATCGCCGATATTGTGCCTTTACGGTCCTCCGGGGGTCGGCAAAACCTCATTGGGAAAATCCGTTGCCAAAGCCATCGGCAGAGAATTTGTACGCATGTCATTGGGTGGTTTGCATGACGAATCTGAAATCCGGGGACACCGGAAAACGTACATCGGTGCTATGCCCGGCCGTATTATCCAAAGCATAAAAAAAGCCGGCACATCCAATCCCGTATTCATTCTGGATGAAATCGACAAAGTCGGTAATGATTTCCGGGGAGACCCGCAATCGGCCTTACTGGAAGTGCTCGATCCGGAGCAAAACACCAATTTCCATGATAACTTTCTGGACGTTGATTATGACTTGTCGAAGGTTATGTTTATTGCAACAGCGAATGATCTTTCGACAATCGCTCCGCCTTTACGCGACCGTATGGAAATTATAGAAGTCAGCGGTTATCTGATCGAAGAGAAAAGAGAAATTGCCAAACGCCATTTGATACCCAAACAAATGGAAAATCACGGGATAAGTGAAAAAAATATAGAGATCCCGGATGATATAATCGATATGATCATCGACAAATACACCCGGGAATCCGGAGTACGAAGTCTGGATAAAATCATCGCCAAGATCATGCGGCAGATTGCCCGCAAGGTAGCGATGAACAAAAAGTTCCACATCGTTCTGGACGCCGATAAGCTAAAAGAATACCTCGGTTCTCCGATTTTTTCCAGGGAAGAATACCAGGGCAACGACCTTCCGGGAGTTGTCACAGGTTTGGCATGGACAGCCGTAGGCGGTGATATCCTGTTCATCGAATCAAGCTACAGCAAAGGGAAAGGACACCTGAGCCTAACGGGAAATCTGGGAGATGTAATGAAGGAATCGGCAACGCTGGCGCTCGAATACATCAAATCACATGCAGCCGAAATCGGACTGGATACAAACCTATTCGACGACCGGGATATCCACATCCACGTTCCTGCCGGAGCTGTCCCCAAAGACGGTCCTTCCGCCGGAGTCACCATGGTCACCTCCCTCGTATCTTCTCTGACAGGACGAAAAGTAAAAAAAGCCCTGGCCATGACGGGCGAAATAACATTGAGAGGCAAGGTGCTACCGGTAGGCGGTATCCGTGAGAAAATACTGGCAGCCAAACGTGCCGGTATCAAGGAAATCATCTTGTGCAGTGAGAACCGGAAAGACATCGAAGACATCAAGAAAGAATATCTGAAAGGTCTGAAGTTCCACTACGTAGATACCATAGAAGAAGTGCTGAAATATGCATTATTGTAATAACAAAAGAAACGTGGCAAAAGCTGAGCTTTTGCCACGTTATTTTTTACTGGAAATCATGATTTAGCCAATAACTTTCCGAAATTCATTTCCCCGTTTCCCAAAGCCACCGAAAGATCACCATCTGAAAATACAGGCAAACCCGAAACTGATATCCAACCAACGGAATTTCCATTTGTCCCGGGTAATCGTTTCGTCGGTCTCCAGGTCTGTCGCTTTCACACGCTTGTATTGCAAACTGCTGAAAGTAGCTTCGGCAGCCCAACGATCCGTAATCCGGATCCAGACACCCGGCTTCAATGTCGATGTCCACAGAAAATGTTTTCCGTCATTTCCTTCTTTCATATAACTGCGTCCCCAGCCCCAACCGGTTTCTGCACGTAAAAAAGGACGTACCTGTCCTCCTCCGAAATCATAACGGATAAAAGGTACAATCTCTCCCGTATGCTGGCGTCCCCGCAAATCTTTCGTATATTCATACCCGACTCCGACACCGACAGCCAGGCCATTCCGGATAAAATAAGCCAAAGAGGGGGCAACTTTTATTGTGTACCCGGCCTTCTTCCGTTCCCCGTCCGGCATCAACACCCGTCCCCCATTCATATAATTAATTCGTCCTCCGATCACCCATTCCTGACTGTATTGGGCTTTAACCGCCGTCCCCGCAAGTAACAGTAAAATAAAAAAAGTCCATCTATTCATCGAGGCTTCGTGTTATTTTTTTGACTAACTTATATTTATTAAAAAACTCCCGCAAAATAACCCTCAATACGGTATAAGCAGGAATTGCCAAAATCATTCCGGGTACTCCCGCGATATTCCCAGCCATCAAGATCACCAGAAATATCTCCAACGGATGAGCATGCACACTATTTCCATAGATAAAAGGCTGGAAAACGACATTGTCTATCAATTGGGTGAAAAGCATTACAATGATCATGTATATCAACAAAGGCAATAAATCCGTATAAAAAGGCATATCGATATTCAAAACAATACCAACCGATACCCCGAAGATAATCCCGATCAACGGCCCGATATAAGGGACAACATTCAATATCCCGGAAATCAAACCGATCAAAATGGCATTGGGGAAACTGAATCCGATAAGCAACAAGCCCAGCGTATTTATCGTCATCACCCCGATCACTTCAACAATAATACCTACAAAGTAGCGGATTAATAAATTCTGTATCGAGTCTAAAGCATTCCGTCCTCCTTCTTCAAACCTAGAAGGCAATACAGCCAAAACCATCCCGCTAAAAAGCCGGCTGTCCTTTAAAAAGAAAAAAGAAATAAACGTAATGGAAAAAAGAGCCACACAAATACCGCTGATAGTGCCTGCCAAGGAATCGAAAATAGAACGGATTTTCGTGACACTGACCAATGAACTCAATCCTTCCGAAATGTACTCGCCCACATCCCTGTCCCGCTCGATAATTCCGTACTCCCGCAATACATTGCCGAAATCATTCACCGGCCCCGACAACTTACTCATCACTCCCTCGACACTGATCGTTCCCAAATTCTCAAATTCATGCGTGACAACAGGTATTACCGTTATGATAAACAAGACAAAAACCGTCCATAAAGCAAGTAATGTCAAACCGGCTTTTATTCCGTCATGCAATTCATGCCCGCGAATCCGAACCTTACCCAATAGGTTTACAATCGGTTTACCCAAAAACGAAATCACTGCCGCAACCAATACATAAGCGATAATCGTCGAAAAATACCAGCAAAATAAACCGACACATATCAACCCGATAAATCCTAAAAAATATTTGCCGAAATTATTCATACTTACAATATTTGTAGAACAGTCAAAAATAAAGAAATATTGACATATAAAAAATTTATTTATTTCAAATTAAAAAAAATGGGAATATTGAAAAACATTCATATCTTTATTTCGTTTTTAACACTTTAGGCTATTACCATGTTAAAACGCATCTGGAACTTATATTATGATGGATTCCGTCATTTGCCGCGCTGGGCAAGAATTGTATGTGTAATCGTCATAGCCAAGCTACTGATCATGTTTATTGTATTCAAATTTAGCCTTATGCCGAACTATTTGAATACACATTATACTACGGATCAGGAAAAAAGTAATCACGTTTTTAAGGAACTAACAACAAAACCCTAAAATTATGCTATACGAAATCTCATCGGATTCTTTATTGGAATGGTCTCGTTGGCAATTTGCCATGACAGCCATTTACCATTACATGTTTGTACCTCTCACCCTCGGATTATCGTTTTTACTCGCCGTCATGGAAACCATGTGGGTACGTACCGGTAAAGAAGAGTGGTTAAATGCAACAAAATTCTGGATGAAGCTATTTGCCATCAACTTTGCCATCGGAATCGCCACGGGTTTGATACTGGAATTTCAGTTCGGCTCCAACTGGTCGAACTATTCCTGGTTTGTCGGAGATATTTTCGGCGCTCCGCTGGCTATAGAAGGATTATTTGCCTTTTTTCTGGAAGCAACCTTCTTTGCCGTCATGTTCTTCGGCTGGAATAAAGTCAGTAAAAAATTCCATCTGGTGTCGACCTGGATGGTATTTCTCGGTTCCAATATTTCCGCCTTATGGATATTGGTAGCCAATGCCTGGATGCAAAATCCGGTAGGCACTGAATTTAATCCTTTAAGCGCCCGCAATGAAATGGCTGATTTCTGGGCCGTACTGTTCTCGCCGACAGCCATGAACAAATTTTTCCATACGGTCACATCAGCCTACACCCTTTCGGCTTGCTTTGTTGTCGGCGTAAGCGCCTGGTTTATTCTGAAAAAAAGGAATCTGGAGTTTGCCCGGAAAAGTATTCTACTCGGCTCGGTATTCGGTATATTCAGTATCCTGGTCACCATCTTCACCGGCGATACGACGGCACAAGACGTTACCCGTACACAGCCGATGAAACTGGCAGCCATGGAAGGTCTTAACGAAGGCGGTAAAGGTGTCGGTCTCACCGTAGTCGGCATTCTCTCGGCAGATCCTTCATTGCCCAGTCCGAGAATGAAAACCGTCGAGTACGGATTTACGCTCCCCAAACTTCTCTCCCTGATGAGTTACAGAGATACGGAAGCCTTTGTGCCCGGTATCCGGAATATTTTGGACGGCTATACTTCCTATGAAGGTATTGCGTATCCCTCTGTTGAACAACGTATGGCCAACGGCCGGAAAGCGATAGAGGCTTTAAAAAGCTATAAAAAAGCCGTACAGGACGACAACCAACAGGTAGCAGACAGTACACTTCGTGTCTTGAAAGAAAATTATTCCGATTTCGGATACGGCTATCTGGAATCACCCTACGATGCAATTCCTCCGGTTCCGCTGGTATTTTACAGCTTCCGTATCATGGTCGGTCTGGGAATGCTCTTTGTCGCTTTATTCATCCTGTCCTGGTGGTATGCCAAAAAACGAAAATTCGACAAATTTAAATTCATTCCGTACCTCGCCATAATTTGTGTTCCGCTGGCTTATATTGCTTCCCAATGCGGTTGGATCGTTGCGGAAGTCGGTCGCCAACCCTGGATCATACAGGATTTGATGCCCGTCAATGTCGCCATCACACGCATTGCCTCCGGTTGGGTCGTAACCACGTTCTGGATGTTTGCCATACTCTTTACCCTTCTGTTGATTGCAGAGATCGGTATTATGTTCTCTCAAATCAGGAAAGGCCCGAAAGAGACATTATAATTTATAAATCGATTTACGAACTAAAACATTCCGATTATGTCATTATATTTCTTACAACACTATTGGTGGATATTAATCTCCATTTTAGGGGGGGTACTGGTATTCCTGCTATTTGTACAAGGCGGACAAAGCTTACTATATACCTTGGGTAAAAACAAAGAAGAACGGGATCTGATCGTCAACAGTCTCGGTCACAAATGGGAACTTACGTTCACAACCCTTGTCGTATTCGGAGGAGCCTTTTTCGCCAGTTTCCCTCTGTTTTACTCAACAAGCTTCGGCGGCGCATACGGTGTATGGATGCTGATCCTTTTTTGCTTCGTACTCCAGGCCGTATCGTTTGAATACCGTAACAAACCGAGAAATTTCTTAGGCACCCGTACCTATGAAGTTTTCTTAATGGTCAATGGTTTTGCGGCCCCACTTCTACTGGGAGCTGCAGTAGCTACATTTTTTACCGGTTCTCCGTTTCGTCTGGGTATGATGCACGATGTAGAATGGACCACTCCCTGGCGGGGATTGGACGCTTTATTCGTCATCACCAACTATTTTCTGGCTTTGGCTGTATTTTTCCTGGCCCGGACACTGGCAGCCCTTTACTTTATCCTCACCGTCGACAACAAAGACATCCGGACCAGAAGCCATAAACAAGTACTTTACAACTCGCTTCCGTTTGTCCTTTTCTTCCTGTTGTTTTTAGGCTCCATCCTCATAGGCAAAGGATATGCCATTACTCCGGACGGAACAATAGCACCCGTAGAATACAAATATTTTCAGAACCTGCTGGAAATGCCGTTAAACACAGTCATTCTTCTTATCGGAGTAATCGGAGTTTTATTCGGTATTATCCGGGCTATTCTGGTTCCACAGTGGAATAAAGGCATCTGGTTTGCCGGAGCCGGCACCGTATTGACTGTCGTCGGACTGTTCATCATTGCCGGATTCAACAACACGGCTTTCTATCCTTCATCCGTCGATCCGGATTCCTCACTGACAATCTATAATTCGTCGTCTTCACTTTACACCCTGAAAGCCATGTCATGGGTATCGCTGATCGTTCCCATTGTTATTGCTTACATCTGGTATGCATGGCGTTCCATGACACGCAAAGCGATGAATATAAAAGACCTGGAAGAATCAGACAATAAATATTAAACTCAGAAACGACACAGAAGCAAAAACTTCTGTGTCGTTTTTTATTCTGTCCGGGAAGCAACCGGAACACTCCCGTAAAATGTTCAAGATTCCGTATATTTACAATATATCCCCGATGATCCGGCGATAACCGGCATCGAGCTCCTGAAACAAATCCTTTTCCAAAATTGAAAACTCATCCCGGCTCCTCGTCAATACAATCTTACGGCCGCGAAGCAAATGTATGTAATCACAGATCCCCGTCAGAGACTGTAATATATGGGAGGTCAGCAGAATCGTCGTCCCTTGTCCTCTCAATCTGTCCAATATCAACATCAAAACTCTCGATGCTTCCATATCCAAACCGTTAAACGGTTCATCCAATATCAAAAGCGGTTTGTTTTGTTTCATTAGCCCCATCAAAGCCAGCTTCTGTTTCATTCCGGTAGAATAATTTTCAATCAATTCCTGCAAAGGCAAATTGAACAAGCGATTCCATTCCTCCTGATTGTAGCGGGGCAGATTCGCCGGAAACAAACTCAGATATTCAGTTCCTGTTATACGTGAATAAAAAAAATTCTCGGTTTCCAAAAAACCGATATCAGTCCGCTTCAACGGCAGCCCTTTCCACAATACAGTTCCGCGATCTTTTTTCTTTATCCCGAATAAAGCATTCAGGAAAGTTGTTTTGCCGGATCCGTTCAATCCGACAATTCCGTGCACACACCCGGCTTTCCAATTGACGGATAAATTTTCCAACACCTTGGTGTTGCCGTATGAAACCGATAATTCTTTAATCGAAAGCATAAAAATAGGTATCTAAATTCTTCAATGCACTATAATACAAAAATAAATTGGCAACAAACACGATACCCGCAAAAGGCAGCAGCAGCGACAATAAGCCCACGGCTGAAATAATTAACGAGCGGACAGTGCTATAAGTATTCGGACGATAATATGTATATTTCATCAATATTCCGAACACAAACAGATTCAAAGCGGCAAAATAAGCCGACAGCGTATATATCCAATAAGAATAATGTATAAATGCAATACAGCAAAAAGGCAACAAAGCCAATGCAAAATAACCGGTGTGCCGGATCAGTTTCCGATTCAAAAAAAGACTTGGAGTAAGAGCTGTAGCCTCCAGTACGTTACGCGGTTCATTTTCCAGATAAAAAGAAAGTACGAGCAACGTAAAAAAAACGAATGCAGCAATCGCTATTCCCCAAAAGAAGATTCCACCCATCATTAAAAAAAGACACAGCCAAAGTGACAACACATTCTGCCGGATACCGCAACGCCATTCAAAACAAGTAACCGGCACAGGACGAAGAAAAACAGTGTATGTACAAACCGCTGTTGACAATGGCGGAACAAAAGCAATACCCAATAAAACCAGTATATAACACAACAAAGGAGTATACTCTTCATGAAAAAGCAAGCAGCCGATGATAAAGCATGAATAGAAACAATATTCCCCGAAATAAAGCCACTGGGGCCGTGAAACCTGTTTATATAAAAACAAAAAATCTTTTCTTTTCCGGTGAAGCAATAAAAACAAAACAGCCGATACGGAAAGTATCCCCCAGTTATAAGGTTGACCGCCCATCTTTTGCCACAGGAACAAAAAGCCAAACGGCACAATAACACACCATACGAAAATGATACGAAACAGACCGATTTCACCCATCCAGCGCCAGATTTGCATAAGCCGGATCCATAGTAAACGGGGAAATACTCGGGTCTTCATCTTATATATGTATTGGAGAAAATAAATCTACAAAAAATCCCGCAGATTCCGGAGAATCCACAGATAAATTGTTTACCTGCAAAATCTGCGCAATCTGCGAGAAAATATACCTGTTCCGCTTATCGTTTTCTGACAGGCGTAATCACTACATTAAACGTATAATCGTCATAAGGCAATAAATAGGGTTCCAGCGGCCACGCGCCCCAGCTATTGATACATCCCAGTCCCATTTGTTTCAGATCAAACGACAAGGTTGTCAAATCCCGCGTTTTCAGATCACCCGAATGACGTTGGTGCTTACGGGTACCCTCATCAAGATCATCCTGCAGATAGGGTAATGCAGAAGCAGAGAACGGCACGTCGGAACGGATTTCCAATCCACGTCCGTCGATATCTGTCAACTTCCACCAGCGAATATCCGTCTTGGTGCCCGATTCCTGCGGACGTATATACGGATAGTACTGATCTTTCACCAACTGCCGGTAACGGCCGATATTCTCACTGAAATTCCGGTCACTGTAATTTTCTACCGGTCCGCGTCCGTAGTAATCAATACGGTCAAAGCCTCCCGGCATAACCACCTGCATACCGAAACGGAAAAGGTGAGGCATTTTTTCTTTACTCTTATCGACCTTCATATCCTGACAGATACGAATCTCTCCCTCGTAATTTATCTCATAAATCATCTTCAAGGCAGCAGACACTCCCGGCATTTCATAATCGACGGTAACAAGAGCATTCGTACCGTTCTGTTCGGCTTTGAAACCTTTGACTTTCATTTCCGGATTTTTCCAGCTCCGGAAACGATTTTGCAAATTCGCACCCATATCGTTATCTGTCGGAGCACGCCAGAAATTAGGCTGCAAACTATAACCGTATTCCAGCATTTCCAATCCGTTCATGGAAAGTCCGCGAATCCAGCCGTTACGTTTATCGAATGTCACCTGAGTTTCGCCAGTCGTCAATACAACATGTACCAGATCTTCATATATCTTCACAGCCTTATCGGATGCGGCAATAGAAGCATTAAAACCGGTATAAGGCTGAACCGACAGTTGGTCTTCAGCAACAACATAACCTGCTTGCAACAGTTGTTTGGCACGTTTCAATTTATACGACACATTCAGCAACAGTTCCTTTTCGGTACGAGGCAATTGATATCCCAAAGCCACCTGTTCCGTAGCTAAGGGCGCAACGTTCAACTGAGCCACAACACCGCTTTCAATTGCTTCTCCGTCTGCCAGCAACGTCCACTCCATGTAATAATCAGAGAGATCAATAAAGAAATTTTCATTGTAAACATTCACCAAGCCCTTTTGCAAATCAACCGGAGTCGTCCAAATAGATTGGTATACCTTTTTAACTTCATTCATATGGGGATTAGGTACACGGTCGGGACTGATCAAACCGTTACAGTTGAAATTGTTATCCGAGCCGTCATAAAGGTTAAAATCTCCACCGTACGTATAAATCATAGAACCGTCGCGGGAATAACCGCGCAATCCCTGATCTACATAATCCCAGATAAAACCACCCTGCAATTTCGGATATTTACGGATCAGGTCCCAATATTCTCTGAATCCCCCTTGTGAATTTCCCATCGCATGAGCATACTCGCATTGAATCAAAGGACGCGGATCATCACTTTTGGCAAATTTTTCCATCCAGTTCAGATCATCGTACATCGGACACATAATATCGGTGTGGGCTTTGCTCCCAGCCTGTTCATACTGTACGGCACGGCTCCCATCTCTTTCTTTGATCCATTTATAGCATGCTTCAAAATTAGGCCCGTCTCCGGCTTCATTTCCCAGCGACCAGAAAATAATGGAAGGATGATTTTTAAAAGCTTCCACCATCCGTTGATTTCTTTCCAGATGAGCTTTGGCATAAGCGGGATTTTTCGCCAGAGTTCTTTCCCCGTATCCCATTCCGTGCGATTCGATATTGGCTTCACAGACCAGATAAATACCGTACTCATCACACAGATTATACCATTCCGGATCATCCGGATAATGACAGGTACGGATTGCATTCAAATTATTCTCTTTCATAACCTGAATATCCTGAATCATCCGTTCACGACTTACATAATACCCTGTCAACGGATCCATTTCATGACGGTCTGCTCCTTTAAACAACACCGGTTTACCGTTCACCCATATTTGTCCCAAATCTTTTTTCAACTCGATTTTCCGGAATCCGACACGTTGAGGGATAACCTCCAGTACCTTACCGGCAGCATTTTTTAAAGTAAACGTCAATGTATAAAGATTCGGTTCTTCGGCACTCCATTTAGCCGGATTACTTACTTCAATAAAAGTCCGGATATTACCTTTACCATCCGGACGTACTTCTTTTTTACCGACCGTCGCCCCATTCATGTCCTTTAATTCCAACTCTACCGATCCGCCACCACGGGTAACATTGGCTACAACATCCAATTTTCCGTCCTTATAAGCAGCATCCAAATCGGGCGTAATAAAAATATCCTCGATATGCACCGGAGTCCTTGCGTACAGGTAAACGTCCCTGCCGATTCCCGATAAACGCCAAAAATCCTGATCTTCCAGATAACTACCGTCACACCAACGATAGACCTGCATAGCAATCAGATTCTTTCCCGGCTGCAAATATTTAGTGATATCAAACTCTGCCGCCATTTTACTATCCTCACTATACCCTACAAATTTACCGTTCACCCATACATACAGATTCGAAGTCGCAGAACCGACATGCAGATACACTTGCCTGCCTTTCCAATCGGCAGGTAAATCAATCGTTTTGCGATACGATCCGACATGATTATTTGCAGACTCCACCAGCGGCGGATTGCTACGAAACTGATTCGACCAGGCATACCCCACATTCTTATATAAAGGATCACCGTATCCGTTCACTTCCCATATACCCGGTACCGGGAAATCGACCCAACACTGATCCTCAAAACCGACCTGATAAAAATTAACCGGCTTCTCCGTTTCATTCTGCACCCAATTAAATTTCCACATGCCATTCAAAGACATAAAATTGGACGCTTTTTCTTTAATGCCTGCTTGCGCCGATTCAACAGAAGGATAGGCAAAATAAGCCGCCCTCATCGCCGCCCGGTTGATCGCATTCACCTCCGGATCCAGCCATTCCTTCTGACGTGCAAACGTTGCCATTGACAGAAGCACACATACAGATAAAAACAATTTTCTCATAGACAATTTATTTTAGTGTAAAATATTTTACAAAGTGTGTTCAAAAATAACAAATAAAATGAATTTAAACGCAGAATTATGCTCTAAAAAAGCAGAAATAAGAACGATTCGCCCGCAAAAAGCCTTAAAAGGGCTAATTTTCAATTTCAAAAAGACAAAAAAATAACATTTAAGAGAATAGGTTAGAATATCAAAAACAAAAGGACCTGCAGTACTGTTAAAAACAAAAACAACTGCAGGTCCTTCAATACATTACGAATAACCGGATTCAATTATTCAGCAAAACACGCATGCAACTGAAAATTTATCTGCATCGTAAATCAAAAATTATTCCATATAGCTGGAATTGTCCCAGCAATGCGTACACAATTGCTCCTTAGGCAAGCCGATAGCCTGGACCAAATCGTCCAATCGCTGGAATTGTAACGAATCAAGCTGCAAATGCTGACACATCACTTTTACCATTTCCTTGTACTTATCTGAATCGGGGTCGGAATACGGTTTCAAAACTTCTTCCGTCAACTCGGAAGTACCTTCCAAATCACGTATCACCCGGCGGGCAAACAAATCGAATGTTGAACGCGATGTCGAAAAATTCAGAAAACAGCACGGATAGATCAACGGAGGACAAGCAATACGGATATGTACCTCTTTCACCCCGCACTCCCGTAACTTCACTACATTGTCTTTCAATTGTGTCCCCCTGACAATCGAATCATCCAGAAAGACAATACGGGCTCCCCGCGTAAAGGCTTCATTCGGCAAAAGCTTCATCTTCGCTACCAAATCACGCATACTCTGATTTTGAGGCATAAAACTACGCGGCCATGTAGGAGTATACTTTACAAAAGGTCTTTTATAAGGAATTCCTTTGGCATTCGAATAACCGATCGCATGTCCGACCCCCGAGTCCGGGATTCCGGCAGCAAAATCCGCTTTCAGCTCATCCCTCATAGCCATTGCAGCCCCACAACGATAACGGGCATCTTCCACATTTATACCCTCATAATAAGCCGACGGATAACCGTAATACACCCAAAGAAAAGAACAAATTTGTTTCCGGCAACCGGCAGTGATGATCGGAGTAACGCCGTCTTTCGAAATCCGGACAGCCTCTCCGGGGCCCAGATCCCGCACAATCGAATACCCCAGGTTGGTAAACGAAGAACTTTCACTGGCTACAACATAGCCGAATTCGTTTTTACCGATAATCACCGGTGTACGTCCGAATTTATCCCGGGCAGCATAAATACAACTGTCCGTTAATATTAAAAAAGAACAAGACCCCTTGACTGCATTATGTACGATCTCAATCCCTTCTTTAAAAGTTTCCCCTTTATTAATCAATATGCTCACCACCTCAGTCGGATTGATCGACGATCCGGATAACTCCGCAAAATGAATCTTTTCAGCCAGCAATTTTTCCGCAATCTCGTCTATATTATCGATCCGCCCCACCGTCACAACCGAAAAACGTCCCAAATGCGAAGTCACGGTTATCGGCTGGGATTCCAAATCACTGATTACCCCTATTCCCAAATAAGAATCCTTGAATCTTTCCAATTCCGGTTCGAACTTATTTCTGAAATAAGCACTTTCTATACTATGGATGGAACGAACAAAATCCTGTCCGTTATAAAAAGCCATACCTGCTTTTTTAGTACCGAGATGAGAATGATAATCCGTACCATAGAAAACATCGGCAACACACTCTTTGCGTGACACGCAGCCAAAAAATCCGCTCATAAATACTTTTTTAATGATCCGCGGCAAAAATACAACAAATCCGATACAATAAAAATAGCATTAATTCAGTCTTTTCATTTTATTTTTTAAAATCTTCCACTATATTTGTGGGTATAAAATAAAAAAATTTATGAATACAGTGTTAATGATCGGTACGACTCAACTCGTCGTTATTGTGCTGGTGGTATTATTACTTTTTGGTGGTAAAAAGATTCCGGAATTGATGAAAGGGCTTGGCAAAGGTGTCAAAAGTTTCAAAGATGGCATGAACGGCCTCGATGAAGAAAACAAAAATGACAACAAAAATAATACCGAGAAAGAGAAATAATCAGCAGTGGAAAACCCGATGGAGGAGGAAAAAGAACAGAACATGACTTTCTGGGATCATCTGGATGAACTCAGAAAAGTCATTTTTCGTATTGCTATTGCCGTTGTATCAGTTGCTGTTATTGCTTTCGTCAACAAACAACTGCTTTTCGATATCATACTGGCTCCCCACCGCTCCGACTTCATTACCTACAGGGCCTTATGCCAATTGGGCCAGCTACTGCATATACCGTCCATCTGTCCGGAAGATTTTCATGTAGAATTAATTAATATACAACTATCTTCCCAGTTCTTGGTTCATTTAAGTGCAGCCTTCTATGCCGGCCTGGTCATCACGTCGCCCTATATTATTTATCAATTATTCAGCTTTGTCAAGCCTGCATTATATGAAAAAGAGAGAAAATATTCAACATTGACGCTCATTGTTGCATTCATCCTGTTTTTCTGCGGCATTCTATTAAATTATTATGCAGTGTTCCCCCTTTCATTCCGGTTTCTGGGGACCTACCAGGTAAGCGAAATCGTCGCCAACAAAATTACACTGTCATCTTACATGTCTACATTTACAACACTGTCGATTGCTATGGGTGCCGTATTCGAAATTCCGGTTTTGGCTTTCTTTTTCGCTAAAATCGGACTTGTCACCCCCAAACATCTGAAAAAATACCGGCGGCATGCTCTCGTCATCATATTGATTGTTGCAGCAATTATTACCCCTCCCGACCTCTTCAGTCTTTTCCTTTTAGGCATACCGATGTATATGCTTTATGAACTAAGCATCTGGGTGGTACAAAAAGTCACCAAAGATAAAACGGCCTGAGTGACAAAGCCGATAACAAATTATAGATTGTAAATTGTAAATTGCCTGACAACTGATCTGTTATCAAATTCTTTTAATCTAAAATCGTAAATCTAAAATTTTCTTTAGCGTTGGTTTGTGAGTATAATCTAAAATCTAAAATCGTAAATCTAAAATTTTTAGAAGTATAATCTAAAATCGTAAATCTAAAATCTAAAATTTTCTTTAGGACTGGCTTGTGCGTTTAATCTAAAATCTAAAATCGTAAATCTAAAATTTTTTAGGGTTGGCTTGTGCGCTCAATCTAAAATCGTAAATCATAAATCGTAAATCATAAATTTATACGTTTCCGAACAATCTGTTTCGTTTTTGAATTTACGGTTTTCAACGGTTTTTCTCGTATCTTTGTCTTCTCATCAGCATCAGTTTGAAGTATGAAAATGTGTATAGCAGAAAAGCCGAGTGTCGCGAAAGAAATTGCCCATGTGATCGGAGCCACCGTTCGCCGGAACGGGTATATGGAAGGGAACGGGTATTGTGTTACCTGGACATTCGGACATTTATGCAGTTTGCAGGAGCCTAACGAATACACAGAAAAATGGAAACAATGGAACCTGAGTGTTCTCCCCATGATCCCCTCTAAATTCCGGATCAAGCTTATCGACGACGAGGGCATCAAAAAGCAATTTGCCATCATAGAAGAACTCGTCTCAAAAGCCGAAATGGTCATCAACTGCGGAGATGCCGGCCAAGAAGGAGAATTGATTCAACGCTGGGTGTTGACAAAAGCCAAATGCAACGTCCCGGTGAAACGCCTGTGGATATCGTCACTGACAGAGGAAGCCATCCGGGAAGGCTTCGATAAGCTGATGGAGTCAAAAGATTTCGATACGTTATATGCAGCAGGGTCGGCACGGGCAATCGGCGATTGGCTACTCGGAATGAATGCAACCCGGGCATATACCTTAAAATACGGTAACGGAAAAAACGTTCTTTCGATCGGGCGGGTACAGACTCCGACCCTCGCGCTTGTCGTCGAAAGACAAAAAAACATTGAAAATTTCAAGCCCGAAACGTATTGGGAAATCCGGACCGACTACCGGGGAGGCTTATTTTCCTATACCCGCGGCCGCTTTAATACAAAAGCCGAAGCCGAAGCTTTACTGGAAAAAATCCAGACACAAGAATTGGAAATTCTCAGCATCGAACGTAAAAAAGCGATGGAAAGTCCTCCGAAACTATTCGACCTGACCTTGCTGCAGGTGGAATGCAACCGGAAATATGCATTTACAGCCGACAATACGCTGAAAATCATCCAATCGCTTTACGAAAAAAAGCTGACCACCTATCCGCGTGTAGATACAAACTTCCTGCCCAATGACCAATATGCAAAAGTCCCGGGTATTTTGAAAGGATTAAAGCCTTACGAAAACTTGGTGCAACCGATTTTAACAGGTGGTAAAATCAAAAAATCGTCTAAAGTATTCAACGATAAAAAAATTACGGACCACCACGCCATCATTCCGACCGGCGTATTCAGTTACGATATGAGTCCGGACGAAAAAAGAGTCTATGACCTCGTCGCCCGGCGTTTTATCGCAGCCTTTTACCCCGATTGTGAGATTGCCAACACAACAGTTATGGCAAAAATCGGTGAAGAGGAATTCAAAGCTACCGGGAAACAAATCATCGATCCGGCCTGGCGTGTTGTTTTCGGCGTAAATACAGATAAACAGAACGACGAGAATGTACTCCCGGTATACGAAAAAGGAGAACACGGCCCGCATACCCCCGAAATTCTGGAAAAAGAAACCCAACCGCCCAAATATTATACGGAAGCGGATTTATTACGTGCAATGGAAACTGCCGGCAAACAAGTCGAAGACGAAGAATTGCGCGATTTGATGAAAGAAAACGGCATCGGACGTCCGTCTACCCGGGCCGGCATTATTGAAACATTACAAAAACGGCACTATATCCGTAAAGATAAAAAACGCCTCCTGGCAACGCCGACAGGTATAGAACTGATCGATACGATACAAAACGATTTATTGAAATCGGCCGAACTGACAGGGCAATGGGAGAAAAAACTCCGGATGATTGAAGACGGTAAATACGAAGTCAATGGCTTTATGGAAGAACTCAAAGTCATGGTAAACGAAATCGTCCACCGGGTGAAATATGCCAGCGCAAAAACCATAACCGTAGTTCCGGAAGAAGAAGAAAAGAAAAAA
This sequence comes from Culturomica massiliensis, assembly GCF_900091655.1. Classification (NCBI taxonomy): domain Bacteria; kingdom Pseudomonadati; phylum Bacteroidota; class Bacteroidia; order Bacteroidales; family Odoribacteraceae; genus Culturomica; species Culturomica massiliensis. Next base: position 3,710,901 of record NZ_LT594621.1, on the reverse strand, counting down.
ACGACAGAGAAGAAAAAACGGACAGCTTCTACGGCAACCCCCGCTCCCGTACTGATCTGTCCCAAATGCGGACAAGGCAGCGTAGTAAAAGGGAAAACGGCTTGGGGATGTACCCTCTACCGAAAATCCTGTGATTTTTTAATCCCGCTGTCCATACACGAAAAAAAGCTGACGCAAAAACAAATAGATACCTTGATACAAAAAGGCAAAACGGGAACAATCAACGGTTTTAAAGACGAAGCCGGAAACAGTTTCAACGGCATATTAAAACTGGACTCCAATTATCAGCTATACGTAGAACGCCCTAAAAACTGAATTGCAAACGGCCTTGAATAAAATTAACGGACTCTTTCCCGTTTACAGCGTATTTATCCGTAACCATATAAGTATAATTCAGGCGGACAGCCACATATTTATTGATAAAATAATTAGCGCCTAAAGTAATATCCTGCTCTTTTCCTCCCATTATTTCCGCCTTCCGGTCATTCATACTGGTAACATTATACCTGAACAGCAGTTCGAGATTGGAAGCAGCCGGATTATCTACCCATCCCTGTGCCCGGTTATAGGTATATTTCCGGTCGCCCAACAACAGGTATCCGACCTGTACATATCCTCCTTTACCCGTATAATCAGGGGCACCAGCCCGATTTACATGAGCCACCAGACACTCGCTTTGCAAATACGCTCCTTTATAAAGTAATATCACATCCGTTCCCCAACGCCACTGATTTATCATATCCGTTACCGAGGCCCGAAGAAACTGATTTTCATCTTTCTTCAATACGTTTGTCGGCGCCCCGGCTTTGTATATCAATTCCTGCCTTTCCGCTTTATCATGTTCGCTAAAACGGGCAGACAACCCGATATGTAACAACTTATCTTCATCGAAAACCGGACGTCCGACCCATTTTCCGACAAGCGTATATCCCTCATTCAAACCTTTATTATTATCGACATCACTATCGCTGAAAATTCCCCCGGCTACCGTCCAGCGAAGCTTATCATACATATAGCTGAAACCGATCTTCCGCCTGTCACCGAAAGTACTGTTTGTCACCGACATATTCATCAAACGGTAGGTTGTCGTCGCAACACGGTTCTCTATTCCGAAAAGTTCAAAATAATGTCCAGCTCTCAAGGTATGAGCCCCCTGATGATAAGCAACATAAACATCTTTCAAAGAAACTTTACTTTCTGAAAAACCGATTTCTACCCGTCCCTGCCAATTAGTTAAAAAGCGCATCACGACCCCCAATCGCAAATCATTTATAACCACACCGTTTCCCATTTCCGTCGAATCACTGAAAAATGCCCCACCGTCAAATAAAGCCCGGCCGATCACCCGCCATTCGAAATCTTCTTTCTCCGATTTTACAAATCCCTGGGTTTTCCCCGACAACGGTAATAAAAAACAAATGATAAAAAATAAACAAACTTTTTTACTCATACACTTATCGATTGGTTTCCGATATATTCATAAATTATTCCTGCTTCAGCCCCTGCATTTTAATCGTAAATCCAGAATAAACGACAATTCCGGTTACTTTTCAACCATCGCATTTGCTTTTTCCACAGCTTCCTGGATATTGCTGCAAATATTTTCCTCTCCGATTTTACCCGACAATTCCGATTTCATAAGTACCTTATGTACTTCTTCATTCACACCTGAAAGGACAATCCGTATTTTTTCCTTTTCTGCCAAACGATACAAACTTTCCAAATTATGCAATCCGGTCGTATCCATAAAGGGTACTTTACGCATACGGATAATCCGGACTTTAGGCTTATCTCCCAATATCTTCATACACTCGTCAAACTTATTGGCGATTCCGAAAAAGAACGGTCCGTCTATCTCATAAACTTCCACCCCCTTTTTCAAATTCAGCTTTTCTTCCTCATGCAATATTTCACCTTCCGAAGAAAGGTCAAGACGATCTTTCACGACAGACACTTTCGTCGTTTCACTCATCCGTTTCATAAACAGCAACATCGCCAGCAACAATCCGACCTCGATAGCAATTGTAAGGTCAAAAATGACGGTCAAAAAGAAAGTGGTCAATAAAACGGCTACATCCGATTTTGAATTTTTAAGTAAAGAACGAAATGTCCGCCATTCGCTCATATTATAGGAAACAATAACCAATACCCCTGCCAGACAAGCCATCGGAATATGCTTTGTCAAAGGACCTAAAAACAACAATATCAATAACAAAACGACCGCATGTATAATTCCGGCCACCGGAGTACGCCCTCCGTTGTTAATATTCGTCATCGTCCGCGCAATAGCCCCGGTTGCCGGGATACCGCCGAAAAAGGGCACAATCAGATTGGCAGCCCCCTGGGCTATCAACTCCGTATTCGAATTATGCTTGTCCCCGGTCACACCGTCAGCTACCGTAGCCGATAATAAAGATTCGATAGCCCCTAAAATAGCAATCGTAAAAGCTGCAGGAAAAAGCAAATGGAGCGTTTCCATATTTACAGAAAGCATCGTCGGCTGAGGTAAAGACGCATTGATTTCAAACCGATCCCCAATCGTTTCTATTCCTGTCATCCCCGCATATTTCTTCAACACATAAACGGCAGCCGTCATCACAATAATAGCCACCAGAGAGCCCGGCACTTTTTTCGATAATTTCGGTGTCAGGACAATCAAAAGAATACTGCCGATACCAACCACCATCGACCCGATATTGATCGTAGACACATACTCAAAATAAGCTCCCCACTTGGATAAAAAATCAGCCGGAACAGCCGTCATCTCCAAACCGAATAAATCTTTTATCTGTGTCGTAAAAATCGTCAAAGCAATACCGCTGGTAAATCCGACAATGATCGGATAGGGAATAAATTTGATCACGGTCCCTAACTTCAACGCCCCCATCAGCAACAACATAATACCTGCCAGAACGGTAGCAATAGCCAATCCTTCAAAACCGAATTGCTGGATAATACCGTATACCACGACAATAAAAGCCCCTGTAGGTCCCCCGATCTGCACCGTACTTCCTCCCAAAAAGGAAATGATAAACCCGGCAATAATAGCCGTTATCAATCCCTGCTCGGGACTTACCCCGGAAGCAATACCAAAAGCAATAGCCAACGGTAAAGCCACAATACCTACAATAATACCGGCCATCAAGTCGGTGAAAAATTTTTTCCCTGAATAATTCTTCAATGTCAGAAAGAATACAGGCTGAAAATCAAATTTATTTTTCATATCAGACAATTGATCCTAAGCATCCCATACCGGGATATAAGTAAATGAGTGGCAAAATTATATAAAAAATCATAATCTCATAAATTTATCCGGGCTCTCTTTCCCTTTCCGATGTGTTAGTTACCTTTGTAAAAAATTTATCCTATGGAAAAACAAATCATTGAAAACACCCTGAAAGCTCTACAAACCAATAACTTTGACGTCTATCGTGCAGAAAATACACAAGCCGCCCGGAACATCTTCTTTTCTGAAATTTTCGGCAAATTATGTCCGGCAACGGTTAGCTGGGGAGATTCCGAAACCATGAAAGCCTGTCATATTCTGGAAGAACTTGAAAAAAATACAGAAATTGCCTTAATCCATACATTCGGAAAACACATGAGCAGGACACAAAAAATATATCAGCGCCGTCAGGCTTTGCAAGCCGATTTATTTCTTGCCGGCACCAATGCCCTGACTCAGAAAGGCCAGCTTGTAAATCTCGATATGATCGGAAACCGTGTAGCAGGCATTACCTTCGGGCCGAAAAATGTCGTACTTTTCATCGGGATTAACAAAATCGTTCCCGATCTGGAATCCGCCATGCAAAGAATCCGGACCTGGGCCGCACCACAGAATATACTCCGTCATGAAGGCTTTAATACTCCCTGCCGGAAAACCGGAACGTGTATGGATTGCCGTAGCCCTCACCGGATATGCAATACCTGGACCATCACTGAAAAATCGTGGCCGGCCGGAAGAATAAAAATTATATTGATTGACGAAGAACTGGGCATTTAACCGAAAATCAAATCCCCCCAATTATTGTAAAACCGGAACGGTCAAAAACCATCTCCATCTTACAGATTACATTATAACATGAAAATCAAAGGGAATTGGAAAGAGTTATTACCCGATAACCGCACAGCCTTATCACAAATCTGGGTATCCTTAAAAACCCGGAACTTCAGATTGTACTTTTACGGCATGTGTGTTTCCCTGATCGGTACCTGGATGCAACAAATCGCTATGAGCTGGCTGGTTTACAAACTAACCGGCTCTGTATTCCTGCTTGCTACGATCACGTTCATGGCGCAAATTCCCATATTACTGGCAACACCGTTTATGAGCGTTCTGACCGACCGCTTTAACCGACGGAATATACTTTTATTCACCCAATCCCTATCGGCCCTTCAGGCACTGATATTGGCTGCACTCACCCTCAGCGGACAAACAGAGGTATGGCATCTGATGGTCTTGAGCCTGCTCATCGGTTTGATTAATGCTCTTGATAATCCGACCCGCCAGGCTTTTTATCCCAGTCTGGTTGCTCCGGATCATCTGGGAAATGCCATCGCTCTAAACTCCGCTGTTATTAACGGGTCCCGGCTTATCGGCCCGGCCATCGGAGGAGTACTCATCAATCTCTTGGGAGAAGGTATTTGCTTCCTGGCAAACGGTATCAGCTATCTGGGAGTTATCATAGCCTTACTTTTTATGCACCTGGCCCCACAAGGAAAAAAGAAGCTAAAATCAGCCATTTCCACAGATTTAAAAGAAGGCTTCCATTATGTGACCAGTAATATTCCTATCCGTACCTTACTCCTGATGATGACGGCAATCAGCTTTTTCGGACTCCCCTTGGTCACCTTTATCCCGGCATACGTAAAAGACATTCTTTCAGGAGACAGTCAGATGTTAGGACTATTACTTTCCTGTATCGGAATCGGCTCTTTCAGTGCTGCCATATTTCTGGCTGCCCGGAAAAGCGTCGTAGGGCTGGGCAAGGTCGTCACCCTGGCAGCCATTATACTCGGCATCGCCCTTACCTTCTTATCCTTTATTTCCACACCCTGGCTGGCCACCCTTGTCTGTATACCTGCCGGATTTTCCATCATTCTCACTGTCGCCTCCATCAATACGCTTCTGCAAACCCTTTCCGACGAAGATAAACGAGGCCGTGTCATGGGTTATCTGGCCATGACATTTACCGGAATATCCCCCATCGGAAGTATGGCACTCGGTTACATTGAAAAATACACCGGTTTGGAAAATATTATCCTTATCTCCGGAATTTTTTGCATACTGTCGAGTATGATTTTTGAACATTATCGTCCGCTCGTCCGGAAACATGCCCGCCCCGTATACATAAAAAAAGGTATCATTCAGGAGATTGCCGTCGGAATCAACCGGTCCGAAAAATTTTAAAAAAATCTCCCCAAGAAACCCCAAAAGGGAAAATACCGTATACTCTAAGGGATCAAAAACGACCTCGATTTACAATGTCAGATCAGAATGGAAGGTTTAATCGTTGACATTATAGCTTCTGATACATATGCCAGTCAGCGGCTAAACCTTTAACTACATCAAAATCGATCCTTAAAGCTTCCATGAGCTTTAAGGACTTTAAAGACATCAACCAATAAAACAGTAACAATGAAAACAGTATTACACAAAGCCAATACACGCGGACATTTCGATCACGGTTGGCTACGTACATCACACACATTCAGTTTTGCAGACTATTATAATCCCCAACGCATCAACTTCGGAGCACTACGCGTATTAAACGATGATTCCATCGATCCGGGCACAGGCTTCGACTTCCATCCTCATAAAAACATGGAAATCGTATCCATACCTTTAAGCGGAGCATTAAAGCACGGGGACAATATGGGAAATGAAACCGTACTTCACCAGGGTGAAATACAGGTTATGAGTGCCGGCACGGGTGTCGTACACAGTGAGCACAACGCGAGTGCAGACAAAAAAACCGATTTCTTACAAATCTGGGTTATTCCGGACCGGATGAACGTCACCCCACGTTACGAAACCGCCCGTATCAGTAATCTCATTCGCCGCAACGAAATCACAACCATCGTATCTCCTTACCCCGGCACTGACCGGGGATTATGGATTTACCAACAAGCCTGGTTCTCCATCGGCGAGCTGACGAAAGACAGCGACCACATTTATCATTTCCGGTCGCCCCACAGCTTCGGAGTCTATATCTTCGTCATCGAAGGTACTGTCGTCGTCGAAGGACAAGAACTACAACGTCGTGACGGACAAGGTATTTACGATACGCAAACCTTCGGCATCAAAATCAAAGAAGACGCTAAAGTCCTCTTTATTGAAGTCCCTGCAGTAGAGTAAAAAACACGGAGTTCAGTTTTCTGAACTCCGTACTTATCTCAACCCGCAACATCTAATTTAAAATATAAGGGAGTGTAAACCAGAAACGAGAGCCTTTCCCCTCTTCCGATTCGACCCCGATCTTTCCATGAAGACGCTCGATAATACTCCGGCAAATCGACAAGCCCAAGCCGGTTCCCTGTACGAAGTCATCCAGCTTAACGAAACGTTCGAATATATCGTCAAGCTTTTCCCGGGGGATCCCAATACCGGAATCCTGTACATAAACCAGTAGCTCCTTATCTTCCAGCAACTCATAACCGATTTTAATGAAGCCTTCAGAAGTAAATTTGATGGCATTCGTTACAAAATTACCGATTACCTGACGAATCCGATATGCATCGGAAAATATATGGTATTCCGGTAAATCCGAATCAAAGGTAAATTCTACCTCCTTACCGACCTTCATACTCAAAGATTGCCGGATATCCTGACAAACTTCATATATATTTACATCCGTATAATTAATATCGACACTTCCGGATTCTATTTTCGACAAATCCAGAACATCTGAAATCAACTGCAACAAACACTCGTTATTCTTTTGAACAATACTCACGTATTGCTTACGTTCTTCCACATCTTCCGTTTCCAACAATAAACTGGAAAACCCGACAATAGCATTCAACGGAGTCCGGATTTCATGACTCATATTAGCAAGAAATGCAGACTTCAACCGATCCATCGTTTCAGCCTTATTTTTCGCTTCAATTAACTTTAACTCCGTCTCTTTTTGCTCCGTCACATCGTAATTCACGCCGACAATCTCCACCTCCCCTTCTTTCGGCCGGTATACCGTTACCATCGTATTCACCCGAAGCCAACGCCACCCGTCTGCAGTTCCGGGTTTACGTACACGAATTTCAGCCTTATAGCTTTTCTGTTTTCCGGCAATGGCATTTTCATAAAATTGAAAAATATATTTCCGGTCATCCGGATGAATGTAGGCATAATTAGAAAGAATATCCTTCAACTCTTTGTCAGATTCTTCTCCTATATTCTTATACCACTGTTGAATAGCGTACCCTTTTTTCGTAATCAGATTGACTTTGACATAACCTATTTTGGCATAATCCGAAATCAGAAGAAAATAATTTTCAAAATCATGAATGCGGGTAATAGCATCGTGCTCTTTCGTATTATCGATATTAATCAGAAGATAATGGATAAAATTACCCTGTGCATCATACAAAGGACTAATCTTTGAATACAAATCGATTTTACCTTTGCGGACACTGGAATAATACCTTTCTCCTTCCACATTCTTAAAAGAATAAGAGAGCCGGAAATCGACCGGTTCATTATTACGTACCTGTTTTTTTATACTGACCGGGACATTCGGATTGGCAAAAAAATTCAAACCGAGTGCAGATTCCCGGGAAACACCGAATATTTCCAGATCCTTATGATTCAAATCAATCAGACAGCCATCCTTATCATATATCTCGATTCCTATCGGACAACTGTCGAAAATATTTTTAAACATCCGCTGACTACGCTCGATAACCTTATCTGCCTCGATAGCTGCCGTAATATCCAGCAACAACATAACCACTTCGCCCATTTCCGGAGAATAAAGAATACCATGGCAATACTTTCCGGAAGCCGGATAATACAAATCGATTTCCCTGTGTTTATTTTCCTTACAAAGTTGTACCAACATCTCCGTATTTATTCCATCTCCCAGTTCGAGGGTCGAAACCTGCCGCCCGATATAATCCTGCAACGGTTTACCTGTAAACTTAGCCCCCAATTCGTTAACATCCGTCAAACGACAATCGAACGTGTCATTCTCCTTATCTTTTACAAAACTTATCCGAAGATATCCCATCGGAATATGGGTATACAGATTGTGCAGGAAACGCCGTTCATAGATAGCGTTATCCTTGGCTTTACGAAGCTCGATACAAATAGAAATGATATTGGCCAAAGAAGTAAACCAATGATAATCCTGCCGGCTCCATTGACGGGATCCGGTAACGACATCTATACCGATGTATCCCCAGGTTTGCTCTCCGCTGACCAAAGGGACGACCATCAAAGAATTAATCCCCTGATCGACTAAAATGCGTATTTCCTCCTCTGTTACCTCCGGCGGGAAATCAGCCATCGTATTAAGTACAATAGGCCGCAGTTCTGCCATCTGGCGATTCCACCACGGTGTCATATCCGTACTCAAATTCTGTAGCAAATGCATCTGAGGCGCTACGTTACCATTAACGACCTCATATGTATTCCGCTGGATATGCCTGGCGTTGTCATACTCGAAAATATACGCCCGTCCCCCTTGAAATTGCTTCAATATAGCTGCAAGAGTCGAATTAATGACTTCATCGATCTCCCCGTTTCGTAAAAAATCGAGCAAATAGCGGGAAATCGCATTTTGCTGATACAGCAAATTATTTATACGCTCAGATTCCATACCTGCCGGCCCACCCTTTTCAAGCGATTCGATTCTCTGTATATAGCCGAGTACGCTCTTCTGATTTTCCTGTTTACCGGCACAACTGTCAAGGTATAAATGCAACCATACATTTCCGGAAGGCGTTTTTACAGGAAATTTCACATCCAATACAGCTCCGCATAAAAGAAAACCGAATTCCTGGGAAACCTGTTCCTGATAATCTTCCCTGACCTTTTCAATAAAGCCGGAGGAAGGAAGCCATTCCCCGGACAGTCCCAACAAAGCAACCAGCTCCTTAGAAAACAACCATACATTCTTTTCCAACTCAAATTCACACCAACTAATTCCGGCCAATGAAACGATTTTCCGGAGACGTATTGTTTCATCCATTAATTCTCTCGACATTATTTAGCTATTTCTTTGAACAAAGATAGTTTTTTACAACAACCGAAACAATATAACAAAAAAAACAGTTGCCCGGATAACGGGCAACTGTTCATATTGATAAATCGGCAACCTTATTATTTCTTTGCCAACTCAAGAAGGATATCCATAACCTGAATAGCACTCTTGGATACTTTCGTACCGGGTCCGAAAACGGCAATAGCGCCGGCATCAAACAAGAATTGATAATCCTGGTGAGGGATAACACCTCCGACATATACCAGAATGTCTTCACGTCCCAGTTTTTTCAATTCTGCAATAACAGCGGGTACCAGCGTCTTGTGTCCGGCAGCCAAAGAAGAAACACCGATGACATGCACGTCATTTTCGACAGCTTGTTTGGCAGTTTCTTCCGGAGTCTGGAACAACGGTCCCATATCTACGTCAAATCCCATATCGGCATAACCGGTAGCTACAACTTTAGCACCGCGGTCATGACCGTCCTGACCCATTTTTGCAATCATGATACGCGGACGACGTCCCGTCAATTCTGCAAACTCATCAGTCAATTCTTTCGCCTTTCTGAAGTCATCATCTTCGTTGGCAACACTTGAATATACTCCGCTCACGGTTCTGATTACTGCTTTATAACGTCCGACAACTTTTTCACATGCATAAGAAATTTCACCCAAAGAAGCACGCTTCTTAGCTGCATCTACTGCCAATTCGAGCAAATTACCTTTACCCGTTTCCACACATTTGGTAATAGCCTCCAGAGCAGCTTCTACCTCAGCCTGATTCCGGTTAGCCTTCAATTCTTTCAAACGGGCAATCTGTGCCTCACGTACGGCAGTATTGTCGATCTCCAGAATATCAATCGGGTCCTCTTTATCCAAACGGTATTTATTCGTTCCGACAATCGTCTGCTCACCGCTATCGATGCGGGCTTGCGTACGGGCAGCAGCTTCCTCGATACGTAATTTCGGAATTCCGGATTCGATCGCTTTTGCCATACCTCCCAGTTTTTCAACTTCCTCGATATGTGCCCAGGCTTTCTCTACCAACTCCTGAGTCAGGCTTTCCACATAATAAGAACCGGCCCACGGATCAACAGCCTTACAAATGGTAGATTCTTCCTGAATATAAATCTGGGTATTACGGGCAATACGTGCCGAAAAATCAGTCGGCAAAGCTATCGCCTCATCCAAAGCATTGGTATGCAGGGATTGGGTATGTCCCAAAGCAGCTCCCATAGCCTCGATACAGGTACGTCCTACGTTATTGAACGGATCTTGTTCTGTTAACGACCAGCCTGAAGTTTGTGAGTGGGTACGCAGAGCCAATGATTTCGGGTTCTTCGGATTGAATTGTTTGACAATCTTAGCCCACAATAAACGACCGGCACGCATTTTGGCAATCTCCATAAAATGGTTCATACCGATAGCCCAGAAAAATGACAAACGCGGAGCAAAAGCATCGATGTCCATTCCGGCATTTACTCCGGCACGCAAATATTCCAATCCGTCTGCCAAAGTATAAGCCAATTCAATGTCGGCAGTAGCACCTGCTTCCTGCATATGGTAACCGGAGATTGAAATTGAGTTGAATTTCGGCATATTTTTGGACGTATACTCGAAAATATCGGCAATAATTTTCATCGAAAATTTAGGCGGATAAATATAAGTATTACGCACCATAAATTCTTTCAAAATATCATTCTGGATCGTACCGGACAACTGATCCAGCGTAGCTCCCTGCTCCAGTCCGGCAACAATGTAAAATGCCAATACGGGCAGCACAGCACCGTTCATTGTCATAGATACAGACATTTTATCCAACGGTATCTGGTCGAACAAAATTTTCATATCCATGATCGAATCGACAGCAACCCCGGCCTTACCGACATCCCCGATTACACGCGGGTGATCGGAGTCATAGCCACGGTGTGTAGCTAAGTCGAATGCCACAGACAATCCCTTCTGACCGGCAGCCAGATTACGACGATAGAAAGCATTGGATTCTTCTGCCGTAGAGAATCCGGCATACTGACGAATTGTCCAGGGTTTCAGCGGATACATAGCTGAATACGGTCCACGCAGATAAGGAGGAATACCGGATACATAATCCAGATGCTCCATTCCCTTCAAATCTTCTGCAGTATATACCGGTTTCACCGGTATCAATTCCGGTGTCGTCCAGTTTTTAGCGATATGGTTGGCTTTTTCCCATTCCGCAGCATTGGCGGTAGCCTTTTCGGTCGCTTTAATATTTATATCTTTAAAATTCGGTTTCATCGTTTTTTGATTTATGATTTACGATTTATGATTTACGATTACAAGGCCGTTTCACCTCCATCGAAATCCAAAATCTAAAATCTAAAATTAATTAAATTCCCACTTTCTGCTGATAAGCTTTCAGTTCTTCCAATACATTGTTCTTAACGTGTATGTAGTTCAGAAGACCTTTAGCCTCCAATTCGGGACGGCTTTCCGGATTACCGGCAACTACGACAACAGCCTTATCTTTCAGTTTCTCTAAAACTTCCGGAGCAAATCCTGCATATTCGTCATCGGCACCGCACAATACGACAATAGCGGCCTTATTTTCCAGACAGGCTTTTACACCTTCATCCACAGTTTTAAAACCGTTATTATCCATTACCTGGAATCCGGCACAAGCGAAAAAGTTACATGCAAATTGAGCACGGGCCTTACGCATTGCCAGATTACCCATCGGAAACATATACACAACCGGACGACCGTTTTTAGCGGCATACATATCGGTTTTCAAACGCAAAGCTTCAAAAGCCTGCGCTCCGCGATAGGGCTTCAACGTCTCTACCATAGCTCCTTCTGCTGTATGATCCTCCGGTTCGAGAACGCAGGAACAAATTGCCTTTTCAATCTTCTCATTGAAATTCGGGAACTGATTCGTACCGACAAAATTTTCTTTCCGTTGAGCGATCGCCAAATCCCGGGCCTGTGCCGTTGCTTTTATAGCAGCCTGAACAAAACCTTTTTTGAAAGCTTCTACATATCCGCCTTCTTCCTGCACTTGTAAAAACAATTTCCAGGCAGCCTCGGCAATATTCTCGGTCAACTCTTCAATATAATATGAACCGCCGGGCACATCGGCAATTTTAGCAAAATGAGACTCTTCTTTCAACAACAACTGTTGATTGCGAGCCACACGTTCTCCCAATTCGGAAGGTTCACATTCATATATATAATCATACGGATGTACCAGATAAGAATCTACACCGCCCAAAATAGCCGACATAGCTTCTGTTTGCGTACGCAACATATTTACATTCGGATCATAAACCGTCTTGTTCCACTCTGAAGTCTCGGAATGGATGTTCATCTTGCAGACACAATCACAGGAAGGATTATAAGCCTTTACGATATGAGCCCACAAATAACGGGCAGCACGCAACTTGGCAATCTCCATGAAATATTTGGAACCTGTAGCAAAATGGAAACGGATATGAGGAGCTACATCGTTTATACTCATCCCGGCATCCGTCAGCTTATCCAGATATTCAACTCCGGCAGCCAAACTGAACCCCAACTCCTGTACGATAGAAGCACCTGAGTTATTGAATACATATCCACCGACTTCAATTGTTTTGAAATTTTTGAAATCCAACATTTTCTCCGTATTTTCTTTCGGAGCACCGAAAGGATTCTCACAACAGATTTTTCCTTTCAATGTCAGATTGGTTAACGGATCGATATTGATTCCTCCGTGTATTTTTTCCGGAGCGATACCGCGTTCCGCTACAACAGCCTTGAAAGCATCGACTACCGAACATTTTTTACATTCACAGACAAAATTGATTTCTACACACTCCAGACAAATATCCTTCAGCAAAGCCTCCATATCAGCCTTACTGAATTCGCGACAACCGGTGAATATAAATCCCAAAGAATTTACACCGCGGTTCAGCACATCCAAAGCTTTTTTATTTGCCTCAACAATATTATCAACTTTAATGTCCTGACGAACATACCAGTCGTTATTATCTTTCTTGTTACCTCTGACGAAAGGGAATTCTCCCGGAAAGCAATCAAGATTTTTCAGGTCTTTCATGTTTTCTAACCGATACATCGGCTGTACATCAAAACCTTCATTGGTTCTCCATACAAGCTTTTTATTAAAATCGGCCCCTTTTAGGTCGACAGTAACTTTGTCCACCCACTCCTGCATTGTGTTTGGCGCAAATTCACTGAAAAGCTTCTGATTTTCTTTTTCTGCCATAATTTATATATTTAACTGTAACTGTTTATTGTAAAAAACGAACAAATTTAAGCCTTTTAGGGGATTAAAAAAATTATTTAACGCCTTTTTTCCGTATTTAAAACGTTTGGGGAAACACATCGCCGGTCGTAAATGGCAGAATACAAATGTTCGAATTGACAATAAAATGAACCCGCACCCAAATTCATTCAATTGAAAATCCGGAATTAATCTTTTTCTTATTGCTTTACGAAAAGTATCTTGTTGGTATCATATCCGCGTGTACACGCCTTTGTCAACAGCATCGTCAGTGTATCTGCCGGTATTTTAGGCGTACGGCTCAATATCCATAAATATTTGTCGGAAGAGCTTCCGATCATCGCATAAGTATAATCGATCTCATCCAGTTCCAATACATAGTAATCACTATACAAAGACAGGAAAAAAGCGACTTTCAGCTTACCGGGCTCCTCCGGATCGGGTAATTTGGCTTTCCCTTTTGCCGTATGCCACTTTCCCTTCCGCCATCCCCGGTTCTCTACAGCTATTTTCCCATCCGGCAGAAGTGTATAATCGGCAGTCACCCACTCCATATTCCGCTCAAAACGATGATCGAAACGGGCAATTTCATACCATTTTCCCATGTAACGATTCAAATCCAAATGTCGTACCGTACTTTTATCTATCGCCATTCCCATAATCCATTTTTTATCCTGTTTACGGAAACGGGAAGCAGGAAGTTAAGTCAAATAAAGAAGATACTTATCCCGATTGCCGTATAAATAACGACTTCAGCCCAATTCATCCAATAAGCGACCCCCGGATTTTTCATAAATCCGGCGGATAACCGATCTGCCAGCACGGCGACGGCAGAAAATACGACAAGTGCCTGCACAATAAATACGCCCCCCAACACCAACATCTGTATAATCGGATCGCCTTGCCGAATATCTATAAACTGAGGGAAAAAAGCCAAAAAAAACAGAATTACCTTCGGATTTAAAATATTCATCAAAATACCCCGTTTATATAATTGCAGCGTGTGCTTTCCTTCTTCTGCAAATCTCAATTCAACCCGATTACGATTGAAAAAGGCCTTTACTCCCAACCCAATCAAATAAGCAGCTCCGGCAAATTTAAATACGGTAAAAGCAATATCCGAACCGGCAACCAGAGCAGATACCCCTAAAGTAACCGCAGCAATATGAAAAAGAAGCCCGGTACATAAACCGGCCGCAAATACGACAGCAGCTTTCCGTCCCCGGGTAACCCCCTGCGTAATAACGAATAAAATATCGGGACCCGGCATGAGAGTCAGCAATACGGCAGCACTGATAAATCCACCTAAATTCATCCTGGTAAGCTTAAAATTCCGACGGTAAATTTAAGTTATATAAGTTAAAAAACTATTTTTGTACATCACTAAAAATAATTTCAATCATGTCTGTACTTCTGATTCTGGGTATTATCCTCATCGTTTTTATCGTAATGTACAACTCTCTTGTACGCAAACGCAATGAAACAGCAAACGCATTCGGCTCCATCGATGCCATGTTGAAAAAAAGATTCGATTTAATTCCGAACCTGGTAGCTACAGTACAGCAATACGCCAAATACGAAGAAAGTACTTTTTCCAAAATTACAGCCCTTCGCAACCAAGCATACGATTCACTTTCAGAACAGCAAAAAACTGAATTCGACCGGAATTTCAATGAAGTGAAAAAGAATTTCTTCATGCTGGCAGAAAATTATCCGCAACTACGGGCTTCGGAAAATTTCATGCACCTGCAACGGACATTGAATGAAACAGAAGAGCAACTGTCCGCTTCAAGGCGTACATACAACGCCAGCGTAACCGACTATAATAATGCTGTCATGACTTTCCCGTCCAGTATAATCGCCAATATGTTCGGCTTTAAAACCAAAGAGATTCTGACTCTTCCGGAAGCAGAAAAAGTAAACCCCCAAATAAAAGATCTGTTCCAATCCTGAAAAACAAATACTCCGTGTATAACTAGCCGGTATATTCATAGCATAACAACTTTGTATTTGGGCACATCACATAAAATACAACGCAAAATTTTATAAATAAGCCAATGGACCTAATGTAATGGTACAAGATTTCAATTCTGTATATTCCCGAATCGAACCGTCGATCCTGCAACTGGAAGAAAAAAGAAAAAAATTAAAGGCACAGGGCTGTAAAAAAGGAAGTATCGCCGGAGGGATTCTTTTCCTGATAGGCATCATTATATCGGTATGCGCCGAAGGAGGATGGCTGGGGGCAACGATTGCCTTCATTATCGCCCTTCTCGTTGTATTCAGCTATATCAATGCGCAATCTGCAGAATTATCTGCTTATTATAAGAAAAACATTATCTCAGTCCTCCTCACCTCGCTTTGCAAAGATATCCAGTATCTCCCGGAAAGCGGTATTTCCCGGACGACATTTTCTGCAACCGGATTATTTGCAGCAACACCCGACCGATACCGTTCCGAAGACAGGATCACCGGACAACTCGATAAAACTACCTTCGATTGCGCAGAAGTTATTGCCGAAGAAAAAAGAGTCACCACCGATTCCAAAGGACGTCGCTCGGAACATTGGGTCGATATCTTCCGGGGATTCTTGTTTATGGCTGATTTCCACAAAAATTTCAACGGTCAAACCATTGTTTTCCGGAATTCATGGTTCAAACTACATTCCGGAGGCCGCCGCGTAAAACTGGAAAACCCGGATTTTGAAAAAAACTTCGATGTCTATTCAACGGATCAAGTTGAAGCCCGCTATATTCTGACCCCTGTCATGATGGAAAAATTATTGGCCCTGGACCGGAAGTTTCCGGGTAAAATCACCGTCAGCTTTTTCAATTCCCAGGTTATCATTGCCATTCCGGACTCCTGCAATCATTTTGAAGCCGGCATCTGGCGTACCATGAAAAATCAAACCATCGAAAAAGAATTCCATACACTTGCAGCTTTAATCGGTATTATCGACGACCTGAACCTGAATTTAAGGATATGGAGCAAGGAATAAACAAAAACGGGAAATGTCCGTAAGTACAATCAACAACACGAAAATACTCCGGTTTCTTGATCTTTCTGTCCGGATAAATTTTAACAATTTATTATGCTACTAAACATTCTTTATCTGTTACTGGGTTTTGTCATTCTGATATACGGAGCCAATCTTTTAGTCGACGGAGGGTCCGCATTGGCTTTCCGGCTAAAAATACCCAATATCGTCATCGGCCTGACAATTGTTGCCTTCGGCACATCCGCGCCGGAATTAGTCGTCAATGTCATCTCTTCCCTGGAAGGGAAATCAGAACTGGCACTAGGTAATGTCTTGGGAAGTAACATTTTCAATATTCTATGTATTCTTGGGGTCACGGCAACCATTTATCCCATAGCCATAAAAAAAGCAACCACATGGATTGAGGTACCCCTGGCCGTATTTGCTGCATTTTTACTGCTGATCATGTTCGGCAACAACCATTGGCCTACCCCCACTCCATATGTAATCAGCCGCATAGAAGGAATTATATTGCTCTGTTTTTTCGTTTTCTTTATCACCTACACATTCATCCTGGCCAGGAAAGGAGAAGCTGAAGAAATTAAAATAAAACCGTATTCATTACCGAAATCCATCGTCTTTATCCTGCTTGGCCTTACCGGACTCATCCTCGGCGGACGCCTTTTGGTGAGCGGAGCCGTACACATCGCCGAGGACCTCGGCGTTTCCCAACGTATCATCGCCATTACAATTTTATCGATCGGCACTTCCCTGCCGGAACTGGCAACGTCCCTGATTGCAGCCAAAAAGAAAAACGTCGATCTGGCAATCGGAAATGTCGTCGGATCAAATATTTTCAATACATTTCTGATCCTCGGAATATCCGGCGTAATAACACCCGTATCCATGTCTTTGGACAACCTCACAGACATATTCGTCAATTTGCTGGCAACCTTGCTTTTGTTTACATTCATTTTTACAGGAAAAGGCCGGAAAATAGAAAGGTGGGAGGGTATTATTTTTTTAATCTTCTATATCGGATATATGATCCTGTTGATATACTAATATCGATACTACGAAGAATGACGTCCGATCAACCGGAACAATTACAAATTCACGCTGTCTACAATTAAATATTCCTTTGCAATCAACCTGACAGAAAATAATTACCTTTGCTTGCCGAAAGCAGTTCATTTTATTGTCCGACTTATGAAATGGCAACTCTGTATATAGCTTAAATGCTTCGGGAGGGCCGGGGAATTGATCTTCGGCCGTTATTTCCGTACCCTTCATTCACAGAGTTTTTCAATTACATTTCAATTCCGATTCACAGCATTACAACCGGTAATGCCTGAGAGTCATACCCAATGAAGTCAAATCATGAACTATACATACAAACAAATATGGCTTATCAACCTGCCCATAATGGTAAGCCTGCTTATGGAACAATTGATCAATTTTACCGATTCTGTTTTTCTGGGACATGTCAGTCCGACAGCCTTAGGGGCATCAGCACTCGCAACAATGTACTATACGGCTATTTATATGCTCGGTCTGGGATTCAGCCTGGGCATACAGGTTGTGATTGCCAGAAGGAACGGAGAACGAAAATACACGGAAACCGGCCGGGTATTTTATCAGGGATTACTACTTCTGTCCCTTTTTGCCATTGTTATTTTCGGATTATCCAAACTATTTTCCCCTGCCTTGCTTCGGATCGCCATCACGTCGGACAGCGTTTACCGGGCTACGCTGCAATACATCGAATGGCGGGATTATAACTACCTGGCTGCCTTCCCACTATTGGCCATACGTGCTTTTTTCATCGGAACGACACATACCAAAATCCTTACGCTCAATTCGGTGATTATAATCCTCTGCAATATCCTGTTCAACTATCTGCTAATTTTCGGAAACGGAGGATTTCCCCGCCTGGGAATCAGCGGAGCCGCAATCGGAACATCACTTGCAGAATTCATCGGACTGCTGTTTCTGATTCGGCATATACAACAGGTTGACGGCAAACGATATGGATTAAGTGCAATTTTTGATTTTAAGTTATCACTTCATCTCATCAGTATATCTGTGTGGACGATGGTACGCTCATTCTTTTGTATTGCTCCCTGGTTTCTCTTCTTTGTTGCCATTGAACATCTGGGAGAATCTGAACTTGCAGCAGCAAACATTGTAAGAAGCATTTCCATGTTATTCTTTGTAATCGTCAATTCATTTGCCACGACAACAATTTCTCTGGTCAGTAACCTTATCGGCGGAAAACAGACTTCAGACGTAATACCTGTTTGCCACCGTAGCATCCTGTTGACCTATACAACAGGTATCCCGCTCATTCTGTTAGCATTCGCTTTTTCAGAAGACCTTTTACAGTTGTTTACCGACGACAGAGCAGTTGTTCAAACGGCATTTTATCCCTTTTGTGTAATGCTTTCCACATTTATTATCTCTGTACCAGCATATACCTATTGCAATGCCGTAATCGGTACCGGAAACACGAAAATAGCATTCGTATTTCAAATGATAAACATAATGCTCTATCTAGTCTATCTGTTTATATTAACAAATACCCCGGGTATTCCACTCGCCGTATTCTGGACCTCCGAACAGGTATACGTCACTGTATTATTTGTACTGTCTTTACTGTACCTCCAAAAAGGAAAATGGGAAAATAAACGCATTTTAAAATAAATAGTAGGTTTTAATTGTAAATTTTAGATTGTAAATTGTTTGACTACCTGATTCGTCATCAGATTTATTTAATCGTAAATCTAAAATCGTAAATCTACAATTTTTTAAGCTCGGGCTATGGGCATAATCGTAAATCGTAAATCTAAAATGTATATGTGCTTTAAAGTCCGTAAAACATCGTAAACCCGACAGACGTTCAAATGTTTTAACGTATAGTGGCAAAATATATCTTCCGTCCACATGGGTATTGTCATAAAAAAAACGATATTTGTACTATAAACTAACATTATTCAAGATGAAAAAAGGATATATTGTATTGATTGTAATTATCGTAGCCATATTGGCTATCTTCTTTTGGTTTAAAGGAACATATAACGGCATGGTGAAAATGAGTGAAGCCGTATCTGCTCAATGGTCAAATGTAGAAAACCAATACCAGAGACGCATCGATTTGATACCGAATTTGGTAAATACCGTAAAAGGTTATGCCTCCCATGAAGAACAAACATTGATCGATGTCGTAAATGCCCGGGCACAGGCAACCAAAACACAGATCAATTTCGACCAATTGGATGAAGCAACTTTGCAAAAACTAAACCGTACCCAGGGAGAATTGTCTTCTGCCCTTTCCAGATTAATGGCTATTTCCGAAAGCTATCCTGATTTGAAAGCCAATCAAAACTTTATGGAACTGCAAGCACAACTGGAGGGAACTGAAAACCGGATAGCAGTCGAAAGACGGAAATTCAACGAATCGGTTAGAAATTATAACGCCGATATCCGCCAATTTCCTAAAAATATCATAGCCGGTATGTTCGGATTTACGCCCAAACCATATTTCGAAGCAAATGAAGGTGCCGAACAAGCCCCGAAAGTAGAATTTTAAACCGGACTTATTAAAATTGTAGATTTACGATTTACGATTTTAGATTATACCCATAGCCCGAACCTAAAAAATTGTAGATTTACGATTTTAGATTAAATAAATCTGATGACGAATCAGGTAGTCAAACAATTTACAATCTAAAATCTACAATTAAAACCAGGTGGAAAACAACTTTTAAAAAAGGCCAGGCCTGAAAAACGGATAATCCATGGTTAAAGACTGAATAGTTTTTTACCAGGACCTATTAAATCCCGGGTAAAGCCATAGACAAAAACAGAATTAAACATGTCGCCCGAAAAATATTTTACACAAGCCCAGAAGGATGCAATGGTAGCAGCGATTCAGGAAGCTGAGAAGTGTACCTCCGGAGAAATCCGGATTCACTTTCAGAATCATTGTCAGACAAATCCATTGGATAATGCCGTCGAGGTTTTTGAAAAACTGAAAATGCATGAAACGGCACAACGCAACGGTGTACTCATATTCATCGCTCTGAAAGACAAAAAAATGGCCATCCTCGGAGATGCGGGCATCAATGCCAAAGTAAGTGGAAATTTTTGGGATGACATAAAAAACCGTATGGTCGAAAAATTCAAAAGCGGACAGATTTGTGAAGGTGTCTGTGAAGCCGTAAAAGAAGCCGGGAAACAACTGAAAACCTATTTCCCTTACCAAAAAGACGACATCAATGAACTACCGGACGATTTATCGTTTAAAGAATAGATAACGAATTCTGTATAAAGTGCATTAAAATTTACGATCTAAAACCGGATCATCTGTAATTTATAACCTATGACTAAATATTTTCTATCGTTACTGTTTATCCTTATTCTATCATTTAACGGAAGGGCACAGGATTTTCCGGAACCGATGTATCCGCGGCGGATCGTCAACGATTTTACAGCAATGTTTACTCCGGAACAACAATCTGCTCTGGAGACGAAACTCCGTCATTTCAATGATACTTCCTCTACCCAGATTGCTGTAGTAACCGTACCGGATATACATGGGTATGCACCGGGAGACTATGCGCAACGACTGGCAGAAAAATGGGGCATCGGCCAAAAAGGAAAAGACAACGGCATCCTCGTTTTGGTTAAACCCAAAACCAGGAGAGAAAAAGGAGAAGTAGCCATTGCCGTAGGATACGGTCTGGAAGGGGTTGTTCCGGATGCTGTCGCCTCCCGGATTATACGCAATGATATTATTCCGGAATTTCAAAAAGGCAGGTATTACAACGGTATAAATAAAGCCGTAGACAAACTGATCGGACTGGCAACCGGAGAATACAAAGCAGAGAAAAGCGGCGATGACGAAAATTGGACATGGTTTATCATCCCGTTTATAATTCTTTTCATTATCCTTCCGTTATTGGGACGCAAAGGCGGAAACCACAACCACGGAGACGGGAATTATACCGGTAGCGGAAACAGTGGAGGCCCCTTTATTTTCTGGGGCGGCCTCGGAAGCGGACAGCACAGCAGCGGAGGAAGTTTCGGCGGATTCGGTGGGTTTGGAGGAGGAAGTTTCGGGGGTGGAGGCGCCAGTGGAAGCTGGTAATTTATCCCGAACGATAAAAACACAAAACAAAAGATAGCGTTAAAGCAAGCAAAACTTCTTTAACGCTATTTTCTTTCCCTTCTCCCGACAAAACTTTTCCTTCAAAATAAAGTATAATACAGGGTAAACTTTTAACCGGCAAACAATTAAAAGCAAACACCCCATGGAAAAAGAAAATCCATCTATCGAACCAGGAACTCCGATACTGGGAAAAGACTATTCGATAATTATCGACACCAAAGGTCCCTACTTCGTATACGGCCATCCCCGGCTACAGCAGGAATTTATCGTTCCTAATGCCGATGGTGAAGCCTGGGAATACCACCCGGGAGAAACGTATAATACGGAGGCAGAACCTGTAGCCCTCTGTCGTTGCGGACATTCCCGGACAAAACCCTATTGTGACGGCGCGCATACCCAAGCAGACTGGGATCCCCGTCTGACTGCCGACCGGACACCTTTGCTCGATTCGGCAGAAACCTATGACAGCCAATATCTGGAACTATCCGATAATCCGGATTATTGTGTACACGCCCGTTTCTGTATGGCCAAAGGTACGGTATGGGAACAAATCAACAATTCAGACCAAAAAGAGTCCTATGATCTTTGTGTCCGGGAAACTTTCCATTGTCCCTCCGGCAGATTGAAAATCAAGAATAAAAAAGAAGACCGGTTTCTGGAACCGTCTCTAAAGCCTTCTTTAAGCCTGATAGAAGACCCTCAGGAAGAGTGCAGCGGACCGCTATGGGTGAAAGGAGGCATTCCGATTGAAGACTGTGAATGCAACGCCTATGAAATCCGGAACCGGGTTACCCTTTGCCGCTGCGGGGCCTCCACAAACAAACCCTATTGCGATGGAACTCACGCAACCATACACTTTAAAGACGGATTAAAACCCCTGAAAAACACAAAGAATAAATCCGAGACTCATACAAACCAAGACTTACATCATTGAGTTATAAACCTCAAAAAGAGGCTGCTTTGTAGCAGCCTCTTCCTTTGTCTATTATTTCTGTTTACAAGCTTGAATGGCTTTTTGTATTTTGCTATGTAAAGTTCTATACGAATTATGAATATCTGTCACAGCAGTAGTCTCATCCACAGTACCGACATATATCAGCAGGGTAAATCTTTCTTCATCCCATCCGTCTACCTCATCTCCGTTCGGATCATATCCCACGATCACAACAGTATTCCCTTTCTGATAAACAATAGCATAACAACCTTCCTCCTGCACCTCGTTTACTCTGATAGAAAAGCCGGCATCCGCAAGGCGCGACTTTACCTCAGTATAATCCGATAAGGGCCGGTTAATATACCCCAAAGCCGTCGTCGTTTGCAAAGTTTGTCCGGAAAACCGGACCAATGCATCAACCGGCGTAAACAATTCAGGGAAATCCTCTCCCAATTGTGTATCCTCCCAATTTTCGACATCCCGCAGGACTTCGATACGTAAAGACAAAGACGCGACAATTTTACCAAATATTTGCGCCGTTCCTTCCGTATAAGACGAACCGTTCACCTCCATATATTCTCCCGTACCGCTCACATCGAAAGCATATTTTCCATCTGTTTGTAGCACAACGTCGACTGTGATTCCCTCTGCTTGTAAAACAAAGGTGCCTTTCGCTATTGTTATGTTACCTCTATAACTCCCATTATTCCCATTAAAGCCATTGATCGTAAGCAGGCAAGATTCATCATCACTTTCTGAACACACCACCATCAACACGGTATCCGACCACATCATTTGAATATTCTCGGGAGCAAAGTTTACCCTTACACTCTCCCCTTCTTCCTTTAGGATAAGCATCGTATTTTCTTCACCTCCGCCTTCCTCACAGACTTCGATATCCGGTAAAGTGATATCAGTACCGGTAAGAAGAGTTACATTCCGTATAAAAGTAGTACCGGTACTCAATGTAAAACGTAAAACAACTGAACCGTTGATATTCGGTGCATTCAGTTTGAAGCACCCTCCCCGGTCTGTCTTTACCGGCATCATCGTACAGGTCCTCCCCTCATGATCGTATTCACAATTAATAAAAGCAACAGGTATTTCTCCACAGGAATTGACGATCTTCCCCGTGACAGACCTCGGACATTGCAATTCCAGATTACGGGTTACCGTCGTTCCCCCGGCCTGTCCCGGTAACTCGTGAGCGACACCCGGCAGCAATCCGTAATCTTCGGAAAGTATCCGGACCGTTACCGACGTGTTGGCCGGAATATATACTTCATATTCCCCCCGGCTATTTGTGTAGGCATAGGTTTGATCTACCGTTACTTTTATATTCTGGACCGGCCCATTGCAATTGGTAACCGTTCCCTTCACTGTCACCCGGTCCTCCGGCCAATCCAGGTTGTGCCACGAAAAATGATTTACTTCGCCGACGTATACATTTCCTTCCAGACGGGCTACCCCTTCTTCCACCCACATTCCGGTCTCTTCATTGAAATACCACAACGGAATCGTTTCAGGCGGATTGCTTTCCATTCCTTCAGGGATAGGGAAAGTCATCACCGAAGTCCCGTCCTCTTTCAATTGTAAAGCATTGCCGCTTCCATCGGTAAGAGAAACTTCCACCATTCCCCACGACACCAGTTGTACTTCACTATTATCCGTACGGACTGCCGCCAAATCACCCCCGGGCATCATTTCATTAAATGTCTCGTTATTCGGGTCCAGGTAAAGCATATCCGCATTTACAGTCCCCGTATAAGCCGTACCGTCACTCTTCACGACTTTAGCAGCAGGAATATCCACTTTCATATCCCCGACAGTAAGCAGCCGCCCCGAATTTGCTTCAAATGTCGCACTCGTGCTGATATCACTGTTTCCTTTCTCATGCATCACGACCTCCAACGTGATTTCTTCACTACTCGTCCCCGAACGGGTCACCGTAAAATACCCGGCTTTCTCAAAACGAAATAGGGTACGGTTGTTAACGGTTCCCATGCTTTCAAAACGGAAAGCACCATTTGCATCCGTAATAGCCGAGAGAGTTCCTGTCGTTACCTTCACCCCCGACAAAAGCACTCCGTCGATATCCTTAACGAGTCCATAAACCGTCGCATTTTTCATAACGACATCAGGAACCTCCGGATCCGGGCCGGGAGGAACCTCTCCCTTCTTCCCATCGTCCGAACAAGCCCACACGACAGCCAGTATCATTGTCGACAAGGCAAATAACCAAAAAGAAACATTTTTTTTCATGATCGTATGTTTTAGAATTATAAGTTTCAGATCAAAATACAGGTCACTTCTTTATAAACTCCACCCTCCGGTTTTTCGCCCGTCCCTCATCCGTCGAATTATCAGCAATAGGATTGTTTTGTCCTTAAAATAAAAACCGTCGGTAAAGCCTTCCTCCCGGAGTCAATACATGTAAGGACGCACGCCCATGATCGCCGTCAAAACGACACTCAGGACAACTGCAACGACAACCATTGTAATTAAAGCAGCTACAAAATAATTTGTCGTTTTCTCTTCAGGCACCTTCATCATTGGCTTTAATCCGCAATAGAGAATATACAATGCATACAAACCAGCTATTCCTGCCAGGAAACTAAGACTCCAGTAAATGTAAAAAATACCGCCGACACAAACAGCCGCATAGCAATAGGTCGCCAACTGAAAAGCTTTGTTAAAACTTTTCTCTGCCCCGAAATACGAAGCCAACATGTCAAAAACAAAAGCCGTCAGAAAGACACCCCCTATAACCGAAACATACTGCAAAAGCGCCATCCGTATGCCCCACTCCAAAGAGGCGATATGCCCCACCAAAGGAATCCGGAAACCGATCAATCCGTAACCGATAAAAGCAGCCGCAGCCGGTAAGATAGCAAGCCACAACAGATAAGTCGTAAGCAATTTCACCGGAGTATCGTTCTCCTGCCCGATTTTACTCCATTCCTCTTTTGGAGAAATCAGAATGCTCTTCGTTCTTTCTATAAGATTCATCATATTTTTTTTTAAGAATTCATCAATTACGAACAGCCTCCATCTTCTTCTTCGCCGAAGCAGACAAAGGAGGGCGTACTGCCGTCCGGGTAATCACAGCACGAGATCCGCCACTTACAGTAAACTCCATGACTTTGAGCGCACCCGTCAACTCCCCGCCGATCGGATTACTCTCTGTTCCGGCAGGGAAGACTCCTGCGGCCGGATTTTGACCGTAAGTTACCCTGATCAGATCATTTTTATAAATTGTTGTAATCACCCAATTGGTCGCAATCTCGGGTCTGCAATTGGAATACATATTCACCCATACTTCATACTTACCAGACTGTACATACTCGGCAGGATAAAACACATTTTCATTATTAATCCCATCGATAACGCAACCGGCATTCGAATCGATATCCAGCCCCCAAAGCAGGGAATCCAATTCATAATCATAACCTCCTTCGTTATAGTAATAGATAACCTCTCCGTCAGGTTGTACGACATACAGATCCACATCTTTCTCATTATCAAAGGAAAGACTGATTTGCAAAGCTCCCGTTCCGGCACGTATGTATCCGATTTCCGAAGTAAATATTTCTGTGATTTCTCCGTCTGCCATACGCGCAGCAATCCGGATCGTAAAAGAATGACCCAGACTCTGACTGATCAACAACACGAGCGGATATATCGTGGCTTCATCGGCCCGGACCGTTCCGGGCACATAACGATAATAGCCTGCGGTTCCTACCACACCGACATAAACCTCCGTAATCTGCCTTTCAGATACTAAAGTTACAACCGAAGACCCTCCGGCCAGCACATTTCTGTTCATATTTACCCGATCCAAAGCAATACTTCCTGTTGCCTGAGGGAAATCATTTCCGACATACTCCGCCTCTTTGATACTGAAATACTCTTTCTCGATAGGATTCCGGTCCGGACCATCATCCTTATCACTGCAACTAAGAACAACAAGAAGAACATATGTCAATAGAACAAATACGTTCAAAATAAAAAATCTATTAGCCTTCATAACTTATCTGTATTAATTTCCGGACAATCGAAAAATCCCGTATCCGGCAAAAAAACAATGATAATCAGCATAATGTAATGCCCGCCTTATAAAAGACAGGCACCCATCAAGGAATATGCCCTTAGAAATGATAAGCAGCACCGACACCAATCACAGCCCGTGACCAGTTGCTTACCACATTGTATTTTGCCCGGAAATCAAGAGAAATGGCTTCTGAAAGCCGATATTCGACACCGGCTCCGAAATTGATACCGAATTTAGTTTCACTCGACTTTGCAGCACCTCCTCCATACTCCTCCCATTCGTCTGCACCATCCCATTTGACTGACGCACCCTGTATCGTAAGACCGAATTGAGGATATAACACAACATCCCCAAGTTTGAAAAGATATTGCCCGTTGATACTGAAATCCCAGGTATTCCATTTCAACTCTGCACCCAATGCCTCTGCTACTTTTTTGGGAAAAAAGAAATTGAATTCCGGAGATAAACGGATGGCATCCGTAATACTCCAATTGAAATCCAATCCCACCCCGAACTGCGAACTCAAGCCGGCAGCAGGACTGGTCCCCAAATTCAGACGTAATCCGGCAGACACATCTCCCTTTTCCTGAGCCTGTACATACATTCCGGACAATGCAATAGCCAACGTCAAAACGAAACTTTTCATAATTGTTGTTTTCATGGTGATTGATTTTAGTAATAATGCCTACTCTATTTGCTTTTCGGCGATCGCAATTCTGTCGTTAGTTAAATTTTGTTTTATCATATTAATGAACTACAACAAAAATAAAACAAACGAATACACCAAAATACCCCCAAAATGGGGTATTCTACTGATAATTAACAAATACCCCCCAAAATGGGGGTGTCATGTTTTTCTTAAAAATTATATATTTGTATTAATAAAAAAGCATATCCCTATGAAAATACAAAACAGAATCCTTTGGGTTGTTGCACTTATGTATATGGGAAGTTTTACCCTGCCGGCAGAAGTAACTCCGGCTTCACTGGAACAATGTCTTTACAAGCCGTCAATCGGAACGGCAGAAAAAGCCATTCTCTGTGAACGATGGGGACGAAAATATCTATACAAAATGCACAAAAAGCCTATGATTTTACCCGTCGGAGGAGTGAATGGGCACAGGAATGTGGAAAGCAGGAAACAAAGGGACAATTGCAATGCCTGTTGAGCGCCATATACACATGACATGGGACAATACGATTCATCCGTTTATTGCTGCCAGAATAGGATCAAAATAGCACGGGATGTAAACAATCCCCCCAGGCCAACACACCCCTGGCTTATATCGGAAATACTTACTGGCCCCAGTCCCGTTTCGACAGTGCACTTTAAAAACCGAATTAAAAACAAAAAACAATTATGATAAAAGTAATCGTAGTCGACGACCATCCTATTGTAACCGACGGTATCAAAAAATTAATCGATAGCTGTCCGGATATCCGTACCATAGGGACGGCCCTCTGTGGTAAAGACTGCAAAGAATTATTGCAAAAAACGACACCGGACATCATATTACTAGACATCAATCTGCCGGATATCAACGGTATGGACTTATGTCGATATATACGGGGATTTTATCCCTTTGTCCGGATAATTGCTCTTACCGGCTTTAAAGAATATTTCTATATGCAAAAAATGCTCCAAAACGGAGCAAACGGGTATTTATTAAAAAATGCCTTACCGGAAGAAATTATTGAAGGCATACGGGAAGTATATAACGGAAACTCTTATTTCAGCGAAGAAGCCGACAATGTTTTACAAGCACATAACAACAACAAACTTTTTCTGACATTGCGGGAGACCGAGTTGCTAAAACTCGTCGTAGAAGGCTACACAAATAAAGAGATCGCTTCAAAGTTATTTTTAGGTGTTGAAACGATTAACAGCTACCGTAAAAATCTACTATTAAAACTAGGAGTTAAAAACACCGCGGCCATGGTCAAACTGGCTATTACGGAAAAGCTGATTTAAATAAAAAAAGTCCCCGGACCATCACGGTGGGAACTTAACCTGTCTAACCAAAACTTATGAAAAAAACGAACGTCAAAAACTGAAAATCAATGTCTCTTTAAATCAAACCGGAAATCAAAATCAGAAATTTCACTTCACCGATCGATAAAATTCAGATTTACACCCGAAAAAGACATCATTTCTTTTCAGTTTCAAAAATATACATTCGTTGTCACGTCATTGTGACAAAATCATGAAGTAAAAGTGACATTTTATTGCTATAAAAAATCCGGATCTCACAATGAAATCCGGATTCCTGTATTTCTAAAAACAAATTATCTGGCAGCCATAACTTCCTGCTCGATTAAATTTGCTGTTGTCTGATCGAACACCAGGGTTTTGTCGTTCGGCAAATAAGTGAAAACACTCTTATCACGCATTTCCACTACTTTTGTTTTATTCTCACCGTCCATCAGATACCACGCTTTTTCTTTCGGGAAATAACGAAAATCCACAGCTTCCTGTCCGTCCGTCGAAGCAATCGTCAACTGATTTTGTTTCTTAATCATCTTATACATCTGTCCTTCGTGCAACACATCCATTTCTTCTACTTCATCAGCTCCCATTGCTACCGGATTGTTACCACCCCAAAATTCGATAGAGTTAAAAATCAATGCATCTCCCAAACAGCACAATTCATAGGCCGGCAGAATACACAAACCGAAAAATACCAATTCATTTACAAACTTGCTGTTAGAAACCTGACCGTTCCAACGATGCAACTTTGAAGTAAGTGAAAACGATCCGTAACATCCTGACATCAAAATTGCAGTACAAGCAATTAATACAACAACAGTAAATTTGGTTAATAATTTTTTCATGATAGATAAATTTAAAAGATTTATAGTATTGTTCCTAAGAAATTTTAATCCCTATTATACTTCTGTTATGCAAAGTTAAAAAAAATAGAAAAAAAAGAGAATACATCAAGGCCTATATCTCCTTTTACTTATTTTTCTTCTATCACTTTTATACGTTTTGTTTTCAAACGGGTTTCCAACCAGGTTTTAAAACGCTCTTCATCATCCTCTGAAGGAGGCTTTTGATAAGACAAAAAAGCTACATTCAAAGTATCGTTTGTCTGTAATTCGACATTTATACGTACCATACGGGACAAAGCGATCGATTTTACATAAGGAAACAAAATCTTCAATTCCGGTCCAAGCTCCACGGTCGCTGAATCATAAACCGTATAATTGGTCAGGCGGGCTTTCAACAAGCTGATCTCCGCTTCCTGACTAACCATTTTCTCCCGGTTTAAACGATAAAAATCCTGTAGGACAAGGCTATTCAATCCGTCTTCTTTTTCATCTTCCCCAAGTCCCTGAGAAATCGACAGCGCAACGTTTTTCAATCCATATTGCTCCATTTTCTGACGCAACATCACAATTGATTCTTCCGATACTTTTTTTCCGATCAACGAAACGGATATGCTACGTTCCGGAGCTTCCGCCTGTATATGCTTGTTGACGACGAATGTATTCGGGAAATTGATCTCGTTGGTGATAAACCGGTTCGCATTGGTTTCAAAAATATTGGTACGCACCATATTATATGTAATATAAACACTCGGCACCACGGTCAGGAAAAGAATCGTATAAACCAGTTGCTGCACCTTTTTTTCCCGCACTTTATCGACAAACGACTTTTTGGAAAAATGCATCAGTTTTACACCCAATGTCGTAGCAAAAGCAATGAAAACCGAATTGATCACATACAGATAAAACGCACCGAAAAAATAAGAGAAATTCCCGCTGGCAAGACCGAATCCGGCCGTACACAAGGGAGGCATTAAAGCCGTAGCAATAGCTACACCGGGAATCACATTCCCTTTTAAACGCGTACTCGAAGCGACAATACCAGCCATCCCGCCGAAAAAAGCGATCAAAACGTCATAAATCGTCGGAGTCGTTCGCGCCAGTAACTCGGAACGGGCCTCGTTTAAAGGAGAAATCAAAAAATAGAACGTAGATGTCAGAATTCCGAACACCGTAGCAATGGCTAAATTACGGAATGCCTTTTTTATCAACTCGAAATCATTAATTCCAAGCCCTAAACCGATGCCCATGATCGGCCCCATCAAAGGAGATATCAACATCGCACCGATAATAACGGCCGTTGAATTCACATTCAACCCCAAAGAAGCGATAAAGATAGCAAAGATCAATACCCAAAGATTACTGCCTTTGAAGTTAATTCCACTGCAAATATTTTCCACCGTTTGAGCCTCACCTTCGCGATCCCCGGAAGGATCAAGGATTCCTTTCAAATAATCTTTAAATTGGGTAAATAACTCCGAGAATTTCATACGAACTTTCAATTTAAATATCGAAACGCAAATTTACTGATTTTTCCGGCTATAAAACAAGAAAACAAAAACATAGGTGAAGGTCCACAACCTAATATTCGTCATTTTTATTTTACACCAACATTATTCGATTGAATAACAGATCATTATATCTATCACCCGGAAACCCCGAAAAAATAAAACTCACCCCGGAAAATAACCCGGATATTCTTCCGGATATATTATCGGAAAAACGGATATATTGATTTTTTGTCTTTAAGTTTTTTCTTTACACGTTGATCAAGCCGGCTTAAAATATCTGCTCCCAATCGTAATAATTTCATTATAAACCGATCACACGTCAATACGTCTAACAAAAACCATGACAACATACTGATTTTCAATAAAATATTAAACAAAATCTATATAAACAAGATAAGAATGATATACCTTTTTAGATAACTTACTCACTTCTAAGCTTCCAATTTTTAGTTAAATTATATCAAAAAAGTGACATCATTTTTGCTTTTGGAAGATTACTTTTTTAGATTTGTAATAAACAGAATGGACTATATCATAAGTCAAAAACATTATACTTACATAAACGATCAGGATATACCCGTTTTTTAGAGAAAATAGCGTCTGATAATAGTTTAACCAAAGAACAAAAAACTTTTCTTGCGAAAAGTATATCGTATGGCTATTATATCAAAACAAGAATTAAGGAAATAACAGTAAATACAAGAGCGACAAAACAAGAGTGTCTCGATGCATTTAATAAAGCTGCCTTAAGAATAGTTAGAAATCTTGCAATCAGTGGACCTGGGTATTCTTACAGGTGGATTAGGAACAGTCGCAGCAGGCGTTGTAGCCTACATTTCGATTGATGAGGCAGAAAAGGATTATAACAATTGCATGAAAACAGCAAAATAGGATTGACAATCACTACTTATAAAACTAAGTTATGAAAATAAATTATTTAAATAAATGGGGA
This sequence comes from Culturomica massiliensis, assembly GCF_900091655.1. Lineage (NCBI taxonomy): Bacteria > Pseudomonadati > Bacteroidota > Bacteroidia > Bacteroidales > Odoribacteraceae > Culturomica > Culturomica massiliensis. The sequence continues at coordinate 3,679,014 of NZ_LT594621.1, read as the reverse complement.
GGCTTCTTCTGGGGGCCTTCTCCTATAGCACAAACAATGCGTTATCGTATTTTCAGAGATTTGATAGTTTTTACATCGGCCATTGTTATTTGTTGCATAGCTCCCTGGGAATCGGCAGGAATAAAGGAAGATTATTATCTATTTTTAAAAAAGATGGCATTTGTTCTATTGGTTTTGTCCGTCATCCCAATCCTTACCGATATGATAATCGATATCAAAAAAAATATATTAAACATAGCGTCATTAAGCATAGCGATAAGTATAACAGGATTGGCATTTTTTGTCTTGTTTTTCAATTTTTAATTCTATAGGTAAGGACCGCAAGGACAATCCCTCTCTCCCTTTTAAAACTAAAGGTAAAACAGGCCACAGAAACACCGGAGTTAAAAGGCATTACAAAGGAGGATATCCATACCGATCTGTTTATCGCCGAACCGATAAAAATATAAAGCAGCAATTTATATTCATTTATTACTTTTTTCCTTATTTTTTAATCCCTGTAATTCGATTCTCCGGATATTAGCAGGCAAATTCGGTGTCGTAACCTAATCCGGCTAAAAACAAAAAAGAATATTCTCTCCAAAACCAAATATCGCTTTTTGTTCTATCAAATAAATATATATATATTTGTAAAATACGTCAGATTTTTACCTCAACATCATTTAGATGATCAAAAGAATATTTTTTCTTTTTTTTATTTTATATATCGGATGTACACCTTCGATAAATCCTCTTTCTTCCTTCGACACCATTGAACAAATCATGTCGTCAAAGCCCGACAGTGCTCTCAAACTGTTACAACTCATGACTAGAATCCCCGAAAACCGGGCCATAAAAGCTCGATACGCCCTTTTGTATACAGAAGCCCTGCATAAAAATCTGGTAAAAGTTACCTCTGACTCACTGATTGATATCGCCTTGGATTATTATCCTAAAACAAACGACTGGCAAAGAACAGCCAAAACCTATTTTTACAAAGGAAAAATCTATTCTACAAATAATGAATGGAAAAAAGCTTGTGAAAATTTACTACAAGCCGAGCAATTGGCTTTAAAAACAAATGACCAAAAATTATTAGGACTTATTTACAATGAGTTAGGTGAGATATACTGGTACCAGGATTATATAGAAGACGCATTTAAATATTACCAATTATCCTACAAATATTTTTTAAATGAAGCAGACTCTTTAAATGCCAATTACATCTTGGGATCTATTGCCGGATGTTATTTAGGAAAAAATAAATTAGACAGTGCGTATATTCATTACGACAAAGCTTTAAAATTTTTTAAAGAGGAGAGAGATACAAAAGAAATATCTTATCTTGAAAGTGCCTTATTATATGTATGCTTTCTAACTGAAAATACAAAACGTATTCACGAAATTTTCGCTAAAAATAAAAAAGATACTACAAATTCTTTCAATAGATATGTAATCTTAAGTGAATGCCATTATTATTTAAGACAATATGATTCTGCCCAATATTACTTAAAATTGGCTTTAGCAGATTCAACGGTGAAATTAAACAATATACAGAAACAAAGCATCTACTTACATCTATACCAAATCGAAGAAAAACGTTCAAATTACAAAGAAGCATTTCAATATGTCTTGGAATATTGTAATATAACGGACTGTCTATTTCAACAGGAACGCAGAGAAGCTGTTCTGAATACGGAAAAACAATTCAGAAACAAACTATTATCGAATCAAAACGAACAACTAAAGACAGAAGCACAGATACATTATCTACTATTGATAATACTGATTTTATTTCTGGCCTTATTGATCTGCTTAACTATTTATTGGATCAACCGCCATAAAAAGGCATTGAGGAAGAAAGAAAATGAGATAGAAGAATATCTGCAATTGGTGGAAAATCTGAAAGAACAACACAAATTTACGGAAAACCAATTTATATACCGATTAAATGAGAAAAACCGGGAACAACTGCAATTAAAAGAAGCGTTGGAAAAACGGCTGGCCATCATTAAGCAACTCACAGCTCTGTCCATTCAGTACAGAGGGAAAGCAAACCGGGATATCTTTTACACAAAGGTAAACGAATTGATGAAACTCCATACACTCACACAGGAAGTACTTCACAATCTATGTGATATCGTCAATATCAATTATCACGGTATTATCGACTTTCTTAAAAAACAATTTCCTCAACTTTCACAAGAGGATTTAGAGTGGTGCGCCTTTATCTGTTCCGATTTCTCGCCTCAGGAAATAAGTGTAATTTATAACGTAAGTGTCAATTATTTCTACGTAAAAAACAATCGGCTGAGCAGTAAAATGGATATCAACCAATCCCTTCCCTTGTATCTTAAAGAAATGGCAAAACAACTTTATCAGGAAAAGTTCGCTTGATAAACCGAAGTTCTTTTGATTGTCAGATAGCAACAAACAGTCCTCTGTTACAACTTGATAAGAAAATATTTTCACAACATACTGATCGTCAATATTTTGATTTTTAAATGATAAGAGTCTGAAAGTAGAAAAAGTACTTTGTACAGATTATATTTATTTACAACACTAAATCAAAATAAAATGAAAAAGATCATCGTATTTACAATTTTACTATGTATTGCTCTTTTTTCTAATGGCTGGGGGCAAGAACAAAAACAACCGATTACTGTTAATACTAAAACCATTAAAATACTCCCCAAAGGCAAACCTCGTTCCATTACTTTTAGTAAAGCATCAGCTACGCTAAATTTAAATACCCATAAAATCGAATTGGTATTCCAAAACTGTCACGGGCAGGCAACAGTAATTATCGAAAACAATACGCATCAGAATACAATCGTCCAAACGATCGATATTTCCATTTCACCAAATCAAATCGACATCTCTTCTTTGGCGGAAGAAGAGCGGTATCTATTAAAAATTCTAAACGGCCTCTATTACTGGGAAGGAGAATTCCAACGATAGTCAATTTTCAAACAGCTTCAAGTATGCAAACAAAAAGTTTAACTCTTTTAGGCAAAAATAATTTGAGTCACTTGCCATTCAGGATTTAAGGGAATAATAACCCATCCTCATCCGAAAATGGCAAAGATCTTATATATTCAGGAAAAAAGTCAAAAATACTATAACTCTAAAATATTATTTGTCATGAAAAGTAAGATTGTCGTATTAGTTGCATTCGTTTTTGGTGTTTTTGTAACCGCCAATTTAATATCTTGTCAAAAAGAGAAGACAACAACACCTGATATATCTTTTGATTATGAACAAATTGGAATAGAACATAACAAAGGATTAGATTATATTTTTGAATATCTTAAGGAAAAGAAAATCAATAAAAAATCTGCTTTGAGAAGTACTACCAATATTTTCGATTTAATTGAACAAGCAACATTATCTTTTGCTAAAACGTCGAAAATTCTCAGAAACGTAAATCATAAGGAACTTCCATTAACTTTCCAAAATTTTAATCGTGAAGTTTTAAAAAGTGCAGGAAATAATAACTTAACATATTTGATTAATTCTAAAATTAATTTAAATCCTTCACAAATCACTTTTTTAAATGAATTAGACAACGTAATATCCAATTTAGAAATAGGACTTGAATTAACAATAGAAAAAATAAAAAAGATAGAATTAGATATTATAAGTCAATGTTCCGTTGATGAAGCAAAAATTCTTCTTTCAGCAACTTCAGTAGCAAGATATTCATTAGAATATTGGACAGAAAATTATGAAAAATGGATAATTGAATTAGGTGGAATGGAAATAGGTGCAATGAATGAGTTAAAATCAATAAGTTCACGAGGGGGATGGGACTGGTTTTGTGATACTTTGAAAAGTATGGGAAAATCAGATGTTGTAGGAGGAGCAATTGGAGCTGGGGTTGGCGCTCTGGCAGGAGGTGTCGGTGCAGCGCCTGGAGCTGTTGCAGGTGCTTGTTATTCATCAGCAGGACGTGGAATTGTAGCGTTACTTGATCATTGGGAAGTTTGGTAATTTAATTGTTATGAAAAAGAAAATAAAAATATTTTTTATTCTTTGGGCTATATTCAGCGTCGGCCTTTTTTGGGGAGAATGGTTGTTAGATATCGTTTTTCATAGCAAGAGAGACATTCTGAAAATTGAGATTATGGAATCTGTCATCATTGGCTTTCTTGTCGCTTCATTTTGGATTATTGGAAGTAAATCCTTGCATAAATAATATGAAACCGGAATGAATCCTTAGGGATTATGATTTTGGAGGGAAACTCATATCTTTGCATTTTTTATAGCCATTTCATTATTATTTTTTGCGTGTAACACGGATGAAAAACTTTCATCTCAAACAGAAGATGTACTTCCTGAAAGCGGCATCCTTGAATTAACCAGACCGATTCAGGTCGGTCCGGAAGCCCGTTCCGTTTCCTATTCGTTAATAGCGAAATTTGATATGGAATCCGAGAAATTGATCAGCTATTCGGTTTCCCCGGAACTTCTGAAATCAATTAATATGAGTGCAGAAGAACTCGATAATTATCTGAAAGAAAAAATGGGAACAATCTACTATCTGGGAGACAATCCAGTAACCAGAGGCGAACATGCAAATTGTATCGAAATGTGTAAAGATAAATACACTGATAGCGACGGTAATAAAATAAAGGGACGTGGAGCATGTAAAGCTAATTGTTGGGTTGATACTATAGTGGAAGTACTTAAATCAATCGCACAAGTTGCATAATAAATTATCAGGAAGAAAGATGTGAAATATGTCTTTTTTCCTGATCATAAAATAAAAATTATGAAAAATATTGTTTTTTTTATTCTTTTTCTTTCCTCCGGTTTGTTCATGTCTTGCAGATCCGTCATATATGCTGTGTTCTTAAGAGGCAGAGCAGTTGAAGGCAAAGCAACTTTGATGGTTAATCATACGGAAGAAAGGGAGGTGATTCTGATTCCGATGATGCATACAGGCCGGCCGGCTTACTATCAGAAAGTAAAAAATTACCTGGATACGCTTAGGCACAGAGGATATGTCGTATATTACGAAGGACTAGGAACTGTGGACCCCAAGATGCTTCCGGACAGTTTACGACCGAAATACGACACCATACAACGTAAATTCAGAAGAGTAACCGGTATGCATCTGACAGGTTATGACCGCAAGGACAATCCCTCTCTCCCTTTTAAAACCAAGGGTAAACAGGTTACAGAAACACCGGAGTTAAAAGGCATTACAAAGGAGGATATCCACGCCGATCTGTTTATCGCCGAACTGATAAAAAGATATGAAGCGGCAAAGGGGAAAATCGTATTAACAGAGTATGATTTTCAGACCGGCCTACTGGAAAAATACAAACTCAGCCGACAGGAAAAGGAACAATACAACTCATTTTTTATGTTACAAGAACTTCGAAACGAATATGTGAGTGAGTTATACCGTACTTACCGACATCCCAAAGTCGCTATTGTTTATGGAGCAGGTCATTTTTGGTTTCTGTATGCAAAAATCAGAGATATGGGATTTGAAGAAGTAAAGAAAAAGAAATGAAAACCGGGAAGTAAAAACACGATAAAAATACCCTTATTGTATGCGAAGTACATATAAATTAAAAATAAAAAGTCAGCCTCGTTCCATTAAATTATTACTGAATCATGTAAAAGATAACTCTACATGAGAAAATCATTTTGGCATTCCGGAAAGCCTATTATCGTTTATGATATGGTGCATTAGCCAGGAATATGAGGGGTTACGAAGAAGTCAAAAACAGTAAAAATGAAACGAATATCGATTTACATATTATTAATTGGAAGTTTTTTCCTATTGCAGAGATGTAACAATACCCCGAACAGCACATCTTCCTATCTAAACAAATATTACGGTACTCAACTGAAATTACCGTCTAAAGCTTCCTGGCGCTTTCTCGATAAGGATACCATAATAGAACTGAAAAATAAGCCTAAACTTATCACTTATTACAATGCGGAAGGTTGTTTTTCATGTAGAATGAAAGAATTACAATCCTGGAAAATTTTAATTGAAGAAATTCGGGACAAATCGTTAGAAGTCGATTTTATTGCTATTTTTAAAGTAGATAAAGGGAACGAAGATTTTATTGCGAATTTACTTCGTAATGAATTTATTTATCCGCTATTATGTGACAACATCGGGGAATTTGAAAATGAAAACTCTATTCCGGAAAATAGCTTATACCACACCTTTTTGGTCGACACCAGCAATACGATCAAAATAATAGGGACACCGATATATAATCCTAAACTTTGGAATATTTATAAAAAGGAAATAACGAAAATGACCCCTAAAAACAAAGATATATCAAGGTCCCCAAAAATCACTGATTCTCCTTTCCTGAAAAGAATAAAAAAATCGCACAGAGAAGCGTCTCAATACCCCTCTGTGCGATAAACAGGATTCGAACATTACGCCGAATATGGGTAACAAATCCCCATACGGCGTTTTCCGTATTACTTTTTCCGTCCTTTAGAAGTCGCTTTTTTTGTAACTTCCTTGGTCCCGACGGTAAATTGTAACGAAGACAAATACTGTACGACAGCATATTTGGCTGCAGCTATCGTCTCGCGGTTCACCTTCTGGATCACACTGCCGCGGGCAACGTCTTCCGTCGTAATATATCCCTCCATCAATAGCAACTGCACAATCATATTGTTGATATTGGTCTCCTCACTATATCCTTCCGCTATATATAACTGATCCACTTTTTCGGCAAATTCACAGGCAAAATCACCGTAATTCGGCAAACTCATCAATTCTTCGAACGTTTCGCTGAAGCTGCTCAATTCGATATTCAGATTCGGATTTACCAGCAACGGACTGAACTCTTTCTTCGGATCGACAGGAACAAAATTCACCAAATTACTCATATCTACTTTTCGGGTAATATCGTCCATCCGCCGGTAATCGGCTTTCCGCATATTTTCCAACTGATAGATAAAGAAATTATAACGCCATAGTTCGGAACTGTTCATTTCCCCATGGAAAATAGGACGGTATTTTTCATTCAACAAGCGTTTTACCTTAATTTTGCCCTCATTGATTTCAGGACGTGTCACCCGTACCTCCTGAATCATCCGTTTCAGTTCCATAGCTGCTTTTTGCGGTCCGGTAATTTCCCGGCCTTTTTTACCGATTTCGGTAGAAAGTACCCCGCATTGAATATTCCGGGCCTTACCTTCCCCGTCTGCGCCCCCACGCATCACCCGTATCAGATTCATAACCGTTTCCAATTGTCCTTCCTCGGCAATAAACGGTTGTCCTCCCGGTGTACTGGCCAAAGAGTCAAAAATGGCACTGAACATTTTCCGGTCAACCGGCATTTCCCGGATCTCTCCGTCTCCATACGAAACCTCTGCCGGAAAACGGTTCTGGATCATATCGAACGCTACCGAACGTATGGTATAACATACCCCGTTCCGTTCAAACTGCTTACCGGTAAAAATCAGATTCACAACTTCCGTAATATCTATCTTATCCAGTAATTTATAAGAAGAAGCCAGATAATACTGCTTATTGCTATCGTCAAAAGCCCAATCCAGAATATCATCCAGATAATTACCGTGGCGGGCCATGACAGTGACAATATTCTTATCCGCCGTATAGCGTTTCAGCGTACGCTGGAAATTCGGTCCGTCCTGGCTGGTCGCTTTCTCTTTCCGTTCCCCGTGGGCATCGATATACAGTACAAAAGTCTCCGGATTATCTACCCGTGTAATACCGGCTTCATCCTTAGAATAATTACTGGCACTCAGCATGATATCGATTTTATAGGGCATCGTGATATCGCACATCCCGCTCACCGTGCTCCGGGAATTCAGGTCTTCGACATTACTGTCGGCACTGCTCTCGAACAGGTATTTGTAATATTTGATATAATCCGGGTCAAAATCCGTTGTCCGTGAGAAATCCCCGACTTCGGTTCCTATCCCGTACAAATTTCCTTCTGCATCCTGAAATTCATGGAACATATCACCGGCAATCAATTTCACCGAGCGTACTCCCTGTAAATTGTTCCGCAACCATTTCAATATAAAGGCGGCTATCATTTCCGATTTACCGACACCGCTGTCACCGTTGATTTCCACGACAAAAATACTACCGTCGTTCTCTTCAACAGCAAACAACGACCCGTGGCGCGGATTGCCGCCGATCTCTTTCATTTTCTCATTGATCACTGTCAGTCGCGGCTTCTTCACATCCCCGAAATAATCCACTTTTTGTTTCAATGGGGTAACGATCGTTTTGATGTTCCCGTTCGGTCCCTTGATATCAAAATAACCGATTTGCGGGAAAGAAATCAGTTTTTCCGGGGCACCCAGAAAACTGATCACATCCGGCACAAAATGACGTATATCTTTCAGACTGATATCCTCCGTATAATTCAACCGGTAATTATCTGTCAGGTATTTCATATACCCTTTCTGAAAAATCACCAGCTCTTTCACCATACCGTGTTTTACCACCTTACACCGGTAATCGTCCGAATCCATATTAGCGATAAAACGGGCCAAACGATCAGTAAAAAACGAAGAATCAGGACGTAAATCAAGCAACTTCAAATAATCGTTCGGTCCGGCTTCCTCCGTAAAATCCTTTTCCCTGGTCTCTGCCCGGTCTATCTTATGGAAAGGATACTCCCTTTTCTTGGCATCCGTGACGATACGGGTGTGTTCCTGTACCGGCTGTTCCGAAGAAATAACCCCGCATTTCTGCATCAATTCATTGATCCAACGAATTCGTCCGTCGTCATAGCTTTCCAGCACTTTATTTTCCATTTCGAACCCTTTGTAAATAGAGATACCGTGTTGTACCATCTCGTTCACGCTGGAGTTCTGTTTTCTGAAAGCCGTTTCTACCAAACGTACCATGATATGCGTATAGCGTTTGTAATAATCCGTTCCTTTGGTGCGCTTGATCATGCTGATATAAAACAACACCACCCGACGGCTGACCCGGTGAATCTCACTTTCAGCCACCTTGATGTCTTTCTTCCGCATAATATAATCGTTGATCTCATTCAATTGCGAAGGCATGATCTCGTTGATAAATTCCTCCCGGAACATCCGAAGCTCATTGTCATCACAGTTTTCGATCTTTTCACTGAAATATTTCAATTTCCCGATCACCAGATCGTAAAACGAATCGTCATTACGTAACAAATAAAGATACAATATCTTATCGGTCACTCCCAAGCTGGTATCATTGATCCCGGAAGAAATGGCATCCATGATATAACCGATCGTTTTCTGGGATAACAATGTCTCTTTAAACTCCGGCAATTCCCGTAATTTCCCGATAAACTCATCCACCCAGATATTCAGGTTCAGGTCTTTCAGCTTAATTCCGATCACCTCCTCAAAAGTTTCTCCGGCAACCTTGATAATTTCACTCCGGCTCGGTTCGAGACTTTCTTTCTCAAACGGCAAATTGAAATGAAGCAATATTTCCCGGATGTATTTTTTCAGAATCACATTGATACCTTCCAGTTTTGACTTATCGAGCTCCGGATTTCCGGTAGCATCGATAGCCAGAATCTTCACTTTACTGTCGGAAAAAAGAATATGCTCCATCTCGATCAAAATCTCCCGCATGATATTCTTTTCCATCGGATCGTCGAGTACATTGTGATTCGGCTGAAAAGTCCGTTTATTTGTAATGTATTTCAAAATAACGGCCTTGCTGTATTTCGAACTGACCGTATTAAAATCCAGATCGGCGATATCCGGTACTTTCTTATAAATCTGTGCCAACAAATTCTCGTATACTTTCGAAAAAGCAGCACTCCGGATAAATTCGAGCACATCCCGGCAGGAACCGATCTTATCACCATGCAATTCGATAACCGAATTCACCGAGCGGTCAATCGTCGTAATCGTAACCCCGCTTTTTTCCGGCGAAGCGTGATACAATGTCCGGATATCCCGGATCTGTAAAGAAGGCGCCTTGTCTTTCTCCGACTTACCGGACAACGGATAATCGGCAATGATCGCCTCTATTAATTCCTTATCTTTTTTATAACTAAAAATTTCGCCTAAAATTGTGTGACTTTCTATCTCTTTATAGACCGGATTTTCCCGTTTGGCTGCAAACATCAGCCAATATTTCAGGAAAATGGTAAAACCGTCCTCCAGCTCATTTTTAAATACCTTGATATTTTTTTCATTATCCGACAAAAATCCCCCCAAGGCAAAACGCACCACTCCCGTTGAATAGGGTACTGCTGCAATTCCTCTGTTCTGAGCCAGGTATTGACAAAAACAAAGCAAATCGGCATACGAAAAATGTCCGTCTACCCGGAAATTAAACAGATACGAACCGTCGGACGGCAAATAAGTTATTCCGCATTCCGGATATTTGGCCAAAGCCCGTTCTGCAGCCTCTTTCGCCCACTTCATCCGTTCCAGCGACTCTGTCCGGAAATTTTTATTCACCCGGAACCGGTTCAGATTTTTTACCAGCTTATTCTGGTAATATACAAAGAAAGGTTCGTTCTTATATTTAAAGTCATCCGGCAAAGACAAAATATCCAGCTTATCCAGAGATACCAATTCGTCCAATAAAAACAAATACAACGGGCTCCCCTCGAAACCGGCCGTCTTATGCAATTGCCGGTTAGCCCGGCTATTGGCATTCGCCTGTTCGGTACGCCCGATCTGGTCGTTAATGAATTTCACCAGGCTTTCCTTGATCTTATAACGGGAAGCGTTTTTCGGCAGCTCACTTTCCATCGTATCCTTGATTTTCTTCGCCACTTGAGCCACTTCCAGCAAATTGTTCAACATCAGCAACGAATTATTATTTCCATGCGAACTGGAATTGTGCTGACGCACAAAAGCCGCCACAGCATGTGCCTGCGGAGTAACCGCCAGTGCCCCCAAACGATCCCCTGTTGCCGATAAATTTTTGGTAGTCGACAAAGAAGAAACAGCCCGGATATTCCCCTGGGCATTGATATTATTAATAATATAACGGGAAATCGTCCGCCATTTCGGCATGTTGCTGTCCGTCACCTTCACACTATCCGCATAAGCTTCATCCAGAAACAAAGTGATCTTAGACGTATTCATCAAACGCAGAAATCCATTTAAAGCTTCCGTATTAAAATCCGTATAACCAGTCGGATTATTCGGATCGTTGATCAGAATCGTCGTATTCTCACAGAACAAATCCCACAAACTGCCGCTATCGTCGAACAAAGCCAACGTTGATTTAATGCGGAGCAACTTATCTGTCAAGCGCTCATACGCCAAACGGCCGTCTTCCAGGTTTTCAATCTCAATATCAAACGGATTGATATCGAAGGTATCTTCCGGCAATAAGTCCTTATATTCCCAGGCCTGAATAGCATTGTAAATGATATAAGGTTTCGGACGTCCGTTCGGATTGAATAACAGATCCCGGATAATCATCTGCACGGAATCAGATACCGATGTTTGTTCCAGATTCCCTAAAGCCGATAAGAAATTCTTTACAATATCCTGCTGACCGGAAGTCAATGCCCGGTACTTGTCCCGGATACCCAGATCGATTAAAAAATTATCGAAACGCCCCTTATTATTCGATTCATTATCTACTTTCGTAATATAAGCCTGGTATTTTTCAAGAAACAGATTGATCCCGAAATTTTTATGAAAATGATTTTTCAGAGTACGTTCATAATTGCTGGGAATAATATCCAAAATCAAACGACAGGCTTCCACCACCTTTTCGTTCAGCGTATGGAAAGGTTTTTGCAACAGATACTGTCCGTAGGTACGAATCTGATTTCGTCCTCCTCCTTCCAGTACACTCAAAACTTCGATATTGGCATTATCGGAATAGAAATACTGACGAATCCGGTTTTCGAATTCTTCGATCAATTCTTTCGTCTGAATCTGACGTTTTTCTTCCCGGTGACAATTCTCCAGAAAATAAATAAAATCCCGCAGTTTTTCCAAAGAATACTTATCCTGAACAATCTTACGGGAAAACATATCCAGTTTAAATACATTCAGACGTTTCAACGGATCCCCGCCCCTACCGACCTGCTCCGTCAATATCCGATCGATCTCCTTCTCATATTCTTTGATCTGCACCTCGATTTTTTCCCGGAACTCCGTCAAGTACAACGGATTTACATTTTCCAGAATCAAACGCAGATTCAATTGTGTATTTGCCGGAGAACCCAATTTCTTCGTATGTACCTTATTTAAAGTATTGATTATACCGTTATGAAAGCAAAATACCAACGAAGTATTAGAACTGCGCGATTCCCTGGAGTCGTCTACAATCACCAAACGGGTCAGCAAAGGAAACCATTTCTCTCCCGAATACAAATTTACACGCATGTGTTTCACTTTTACCACAAAAATAGAAGTCGTATCCACACACATCTGTTCGTATAAATCTTCTGCCGACGGATTTTCCAACACCTGTACACTGGCCTTGTTGAATACGTCTCCCCGGATCAGACTGACAGCCTTATCCGCATTTCCGGAAACGACGGTCCGGATCATTCCGTTCAATCCCTTAAAATTCACCGTCCACCGGGTACGATTCAGAAAATCGGCTACTTCGGCTTTTGTCGTATAATGAGTACTCTGGCTGATCATCTGCTCCAAAGTATCCATCAGATAATTCCAGTGCCCTTCATTCAAATCCCCCGTAACCCCGATCACATCCCGGTATTTCCGCAACTCACTGACCTGACCGCCCAACTGCATCTGCGAAATAAAATCGATATGACTGCTCTTTACCGGAGGCGTACCTACAGAAAAATCATGCGTATCTTTTATGTTCCGAAGCCACACCTTATATTCCGGAGAAACCGCTTCCGTATCCAGGAAACCGCTCAACTTCTTCGTAAACTCGGCACGACGCCCACTCAGTTCAAAAGCCTTCGAACTGGCATGCGGACAAAGCATCAAAGAAACATCCGTATATCCCGGTATATCCTCCCGGAATTTTAATAGATAGCGATTGATCTCCGCTTGCTGTGCTGCCGGATCATCCGGCTCCTCAAAACAAAGCTTGACAAAACTGGTCAGATTGTCATAAATATGACGCGGCAGAAAAATTTCCGCCCGTTCTCCGAGCGATTCATAAAGATTCAATAGCTGTTGAGCTTCACTGCTCAAAAATGCCCTGGGTTCTCCTTTGATGTACATACTCTATTGTTACAGGTTTCAAGTCACTATATAAAAAAAGCTCGCCTTTCAGCGAGCTTCCTGATTCAAATGTATCTTTCCGGTGATGTAAAAGAAGCCCGCAACGTAGTTCTACGTTTCATAAATCGATCTGCCAGCTTCATATTTCTGATCACCATAAATCCGAAATTTCATAATTACAGAATTCATCTTACGGTATTACAATGAATTCCAGGGACAATATTAAATATTAATTATCGGAAAAGAAAGCAATTAAGACATAAACGGGAAATCAATCCACGAAAACGTTTGTATTTTGTGTTTTTTATATACCGAAAATGAAATTCCCCAATTATACATGAACAATCATTCAATATTTATCCGAATCATATTAGTTAATCGACTTAAAAACCAAAAGAAAATACCGGAGACAAGTAGACTCAAATCACTGTATTTAAATATATTAAAAAACAATATTACCGGGATTCAGATTAAAAATATGATTTTTAACCATCAGAGCGGTTTAAACTTTATATAGAACAACCGTTCAAATATTTATAGAAAAATAGCATTCCATTCAATGGAATAATTCCTACAATTTACACCACAAAATAAGCCTGTCAAAAATGCTTTTGACAGGCTCTGCAACCAATTTTCAGATTCATTTGATTTACGATTTACGATTACGATTCCTCTTTTTGCAGGGAAAAGTCGTGTGTATCATCTAAAATCGTAAATCTAAAAATTAAAACTCCTTTTAAAAAGTATATCCGACAGAAACGGCAAAATTCCGATTTTTAATTTTCGTATCGTCCCACGAATCTTTATCGGCAATATTCGTCAATCCGAGATCATATTTTACACCGACATAAATGGCATTGAAACTGACACCGGTACCGAAACTCAATCCGAAGTCAAAACGTTTTAACCCAGCTTCATCCTCTCCGGTGCCGAAAGCATCTTCTCTTTCATCACCCTCTTCTCCTTCATATTTAAATTTTCCTCCGATTCCGTAAGCCAGATACGGTCCGGCATTTACATGCCATTTGATATTATCGGACAAAGAAAAGCGATAAGAAGCCAGGATCGGCAACTCCAGATAGCTCAGATTTACTTTCGTTTTGTAGCTATCGTCTTCTTTATTTTCAAATTTCACACCTTTATTAGCGTAATACAAACCGGGCTGAATATAAAAGTTTTCAGTCAGACCCCAATCCAAAAAAGCTCCGATGTGAAAACCGACTTTGGTTTTCTGATCGAAATCTCCATCCTTCATAACATCTTTCAAATCTTTACCGGCTGTCGTTAAATTTAATCCGGCTTTTACACCCCATTTGATTTCCTGAGCTTTCACGCCCACAACAAGTGCAGCAATTAAAACTGCCGATACAATCATTCTTTTCATATTCATTCTTTTTGTGCCCCAAAAGAGCTGATTAATACTAAAAACAAACCGGGAAGAGCAACCAAATCAAATAACACGTAAAAACGATCATTTTTATAGGGGACACCTTTTTCCAAAAAAAGAAAGAATAAAAAAAGTTAACAAATTGAATAAAAACTAATTGCATTTTTCTATCTTTGTCACAAAATCGGTGTGTGTTTATCTTAATTAAATGATCGTTTTTATCAATACACAATCATCTTATTATCAAATAAATATCCAAAAATACATGTAAAACAACCGATTTTATATCATAACAAAAAATTCCGTTTTTGAAATTAACAGCCCAATCTATGGGAGAAATTTATGTGTACGACACAAGGTACGTCCGGATAAAAAGATTTGTGTAGACCCGGATTATAAACTCAATCTGAAATTAAAATTCTTCCGCCGGCACTATGGTTGTAACCCTGCTCAATCGCAACCTCCACTAAGCCATAAGTTTTAATGTAGATTTACAATTCTTTTAGGGTTGGCTTGCGGGCTCAACCTAAAATCGTAAATCATAAATCGTAAATCTTTTAGGGTCGGCCTGTGCGTTTAATCGTAAATCTAAAATCGTAAATCTAAAATTCTTTTAGGTCGGCCTGTGGATTTAATCGTAAATCGTAAATCATAAATCGTAAATCTATATTTTATACCTATCCTTTTATCCTGTCCTTTTTTTTATTATTATTGCATAAGATAGACTGAACCTCGATATATCCCCGTAAACCGGGACCTGTATTCAGATGAAACTATCCAAGTTAAAAACCAGTCATATCCTTTCAAAATGGAAAAAATAATTGTTACGATCGGCCGGCAATTCGGGAGCGGAGGTCGGGAAATCGGGAAAAAATTAGCAGAAAAACTGAATATCTCATATTACGACAAAGAGTTATTACAATTGGCAGCCAAAGAAAGCGGTTTGTGTTCCGAACTTTTCGAAAAAGCCGACGAAAAAACATCAGGCGGCTTTTTGCAAGCCCTTGCGATGGGTTTTTCCATGAACGGAGCCATATATCAACCCAACGACTATTTCACGGATGCGACTTTATTTCAGGTACAATCGGACGTTATCCGTAAATTAGCCACAGAAAAATCCTGTATCATTGTCGGGCGGTGTGCCGATTATATTTTACAGGATGAAAAAAACTGTACGAACGTTTTTATACATTCCAACATGCAGGACAGAGCCGAACGGGTAAAAAAATCTTTAAACCTTCCGGAAAAAGAAGCTTTGGAACTCATTCGTAAAACAGATAAAAACCGCTCCAGCTATTACAATTATTATACAGACAAAACCTGGGGAGCAGCCTCATCCTATCATCTAAGCATCGATTCGTCGATATTGGGGACGGATAAAACAACAGAGCTTATCGAGTTCTTTATCCGCCAGAGAATAAAATAACCAGTCGGACAATACATGCATAACGGGAAAAAATGTTCAGCGCTTCTGCTTATTGCTTTTATAATAGCAATAGGAATGGTCCGTTTCTTCCCCGCCGCAGGAGAGTTTTATGCCCGTCATATCTATCCGGGTATTACTACTGTCCTATCGGCCTTTTCTTCTGTTTTTCCATTTTCAGTCGGAGACTTATTCATCCTGTCAGCTTCTCTGTTCTTACTCATTTATTTTCTCCGTATTCTTATCCGGAAAAAGAGCCGGAAGGAAAGAATTTTCAATTTATTGCTGATACTGGGTTGGATTTACGTATGGTTCTATCTGGCCTGGGGTTTGAACTATTTCCGGGAAAATTTTTATGCACGCACGGGTATAACTCCGGTTTCTTATACCGAAGAAGAATTCCGCCACTTTTTAACCGATTACGTAGAAAAATTAAACAACAGCTACACCGTAACCCATTCTCCCGATTCCCTCCCGGTAGCTGAAGAAATACAAAAAGGATATGCCCGTCTTGAAAAAGAATTCGGTCTGATTCACCCACCGGCCCATTTAAAAGCCAAAACCATGCTAATCAGCCCGCTATTATCTAAAGTTGGTGTTACCGGTTATATGGGACCTTTCTTCTGTGAATTCAATTTAAACCGGGAATTACGGCTGGAAGAATACCCCGGTGTATTTGCTCATGAAACAGCCCACCGATTAGGTATCTCGAGTGAAGCCGAAGCAAATTTCTACGCCTGGTTGATATGCAACCGGTCTGAATCAGCGGCCATACGTTATAGCGGTAACTTTATACTTTTGGGGTATGTGCTTCAAAATGCCAACCGTTTGCTTTCCGAAGACGAATTCAAACAATTCACCACCTCCATCCGTCCTGAAATTATCGGGCAATACAAAGCCTATTTAAAATACTGGCGCAATAAATACAGTCCGGGCATCGGAAAAATTCAAAACTATATTTACAACCTGTTTCTGAAAAGCAATCAGATAGCTTCCGGGACAAAAAATTATTCAGAAGTAATCGGGATCATTATTTCCTGGGAGAAAGCATCCGGACACGCTGCAAATTAAAGTACGCCTTCATTTTTAGATTACAGTTAAAACTTCAAATTGCAAAAGTGTTCCGCCAGACTCTGCATATCCGGAAAAAGTAAATTCGCGCCGGCCCTCCGCAACTGCTCGTCAGGAATCGGTCCCGTATTGACGGCAACCGTAAAAATTCTCGCAACCACACCGGCTCTTACCCCCAAAGGTGCATTCTCAACGACCATTGCCTCGAAAGGCTTTACTCCGGCTTTTTCCAAACCTTTCAAATAAGGCTCCGGATCAGGCTTACCGCGTTGCACATCAAAAGCCGTCACCATACGTTCCGGCGCAAATACACCGGGATACACCCGGTTTAACCGATCCAATAAGGAACGCTGACCGGAACCTGTCACCAATACCGGAATCAATCCTCTCCTTACAACTTCCGTTAACATCTCTTTTGCTCCGGGCATCGGTTCGGCTTCTCCCAGCTCGTTAAAGCGGCGGCTTTTCTCGCCATAAATATACTCAACCTCGTGATCGGTTGCATCTCTTCCATAAGTCCGTTGATAGATATGATCGATTGTCCCCTTACCCGTCGCTCCTTCATACTGATAAAACTCCTCCCGCACACAGGGAATTCCCATCCCGGAAATCGTCTCATACCATGCCAGCGTATGATTCTTCATCGAATCGAAAAGTACGCCGTCCATATCAAAAAGTACCGCTTTCAACGCCGCATGCTCAATGTGGCAGCGACCTAAAAAACGCATATATGCTGATTCTATATCATACATTATTTTATCCGATTATATTCGACATATAAATTGTAAATCGCTTGACAAAGGAATTCGTCATCGGATTTATTTAATCTAAAATCATAAATCGTAAATTCTATTTTAAGCTAATTTGTGTATCCAATCTAAAATCGTAAATCATAAATCGTAAATCTTTTAAGGCCGCGCTGTGGGCCCAATCTAAAATCTAAAATCGTAAATCTAAAATTTATATGTATTGTTTCATTCCGGCAAAAGGATTAAAATCATCCGAATAATTAAAACGTGTAACATTGGTCAGATCCTGACCAGACAGCCACTCCAACACCCCGACCTGCAATCCCGAACAATCAACTATCGAGGGTACCAAATGATCTTCGTAGCAACGAACAACCATATCCGTCTGTATCTCATAATTCCGGAAAGAAGAAGAAACCGCTATAGAGTAACTCTCTTCCCCGGTCTGTATCTTCAACATACGCTCGTCAAAATCCATAAAAACAACTCCATTTTCAAACCTCACCTCACAATAGCGTTTCCGGAAAAGATCATTTATAAATTTTCCGACCAGTAATGTAAAACAATAGCCGTTCGTCTTCCCCTTACAACCTATAAATGTTTCGGTTTTTATATCTTCATATACGCCTAAACTCCATTTCACATCCGTCCATACAGCCTCTTCTCCCGATATAATCCGATTAATCAATGCAGGGTGGATAAATGTCTCGAATAATTGCCCACCCGTTGCCGAATCGTTCGCCCAGTCCCGGGCATCCTTACCTTCCACCAAAAATATCCCGACGTCCTTGATCTTCCCCAGTCGCTCCCTGATTTCAGCCAACATCTTTTTATTCAATAATTCCGGAAAGGTCAGGTATTTCTCATAAAAAGACAACGGATTGAAAAAATAAGTCAAAGGCAGTGCTTTCTCCTGCACATAATAACTCAATGAAAAGATTTTATTCCAAATAGAAGGAATAGCCATTAACTTTTTCAACAAGGGAATCTCATATTTTACAGAAGTCAAAGGCTTCTCCAACACGATAAACATATTATCGTTCATAAAACTTTCCAAATACGGAAGATGCTTATACGAAGGTGTTGCTATCCACAAAATTTCAGAATCCCGGGCCGTCGCAGCAATCTCAAAATCATCCTCAAACAATCTCAAGCCCGATTTTACGGTCGTAAAGAAATCAGGATTTACCGGAGTATTTTTTTTGTGAAAAATAACGATATCCCGATAAGGACAAAGCCTCTGAAGTGCCGGATAAAGCCGTTTACAGACAACATCTCCGGCGCCGATAATCGTCATAAAATGGCTTCTCTTTTCGGTCTTGACTGATTCCGACGGTAAGGTCGATATCACCACACTGATAATAATCGCAATATAAAGCACACTCAGAATCGTTACATAAAAAGGGAAATCTGCAGACGGGAAATTACCGGCCAAAGCCTGAAGAGTTATATTGAGATCGGCATTTTCTATTAAGGATATGGCTTTGGCTTGTGAAAAAAATACAACCGGAATCAGTACAAAATACTCCATCTGATGGCATATCGAATATTTTTCTTCATAAAATCTCCGGAATACATTATAATACAACAACCAAACCGACGATTCGATCAAATAATAAAACAAAATATACTTATTCCGGAAAACAAAAAAAATCCCTAAAGCAAAAAAGATAAAATAAAGTTCAACCAGCAACACCGGGATATTTATTCTTTTACTCCCTTTATCCAAAGAAAACTGCTTGATACAAAAAGCAATTTTCCGATAAATATATTTGATGATCTGCAATAAAGAAAACAAACGTATGATCCATAAAAGATGGAAAAGAGTAAATGACAATACCGACACCGAATCTTTCCAAACCCAGGCGTTTTTACTGGGAAAAGTCGATATCCCGCTGATTATTTTTTTTAAAGACATAATTATTTCCTTTGAGACAACAGACAATTAGGGGCTTCCAATAACTTTAACATAATGGCAGCACATGCTTCGGCATCGGCCAAAGCATGGTGATGCCTTGTCAGATCATAGCCGCAATAAGCCGAAACCGTGTGTAATTGATAGTTTTCCAATCCTTTAAACGACTTACGTGCCAAACGGTAAGTACAATAAAAAGGATAACCGGGATAAACCATTTCATATAAAGCATGAACCGCCTTTAAACACCCTTCATCGAACACACTGTTGTGAGCCACCAGGGGAAGTCCCTTAATCATAGGCAGAATTTCCCGCCACACGGTCGGAAATGCCGGAGCTTCCTCCGTATCTTCCCGTGTCAGGCCGTGAACTGCCGTATTTCGCCGCGAATAAAAATTAGGAGCCGGATGTATTAAACTATAATACTTGTCTTCGATGTTTCCCTCCTTTATAACGACCACCCCTACAGAGCATACACTCGTAGATTGCCAGTTGGCCGTCTCAAAATCAATTGCAGCAAATTCATTCATAACCCGAAATTAAAATCCCGGCAATTCGAACCAAATTGTCGGCAACAACAATACAAAACCCAACACAATAAAAAATATCAATATTTTCACAAACCATTTCACCCACACCTCATAAGGTATACGAGCGATACCCAATGCTCCGATCAGAACGGCCGAGGTCGGAGTAATCATATTCGTAAAACCGTCTCCAAATTGATAAGCCATTACAGTCGCCTGACGTGAAATACCGATCACATCGGAAAAAGGCGCCATAATGGGCATTGTCAAAGCAGCTTTGGCCGACCCGGAAGGAATAACGATATTGATCAACGTCTGAATCAGATACATCACACCCAACGAAACACTCTTGCCGACATCATTCATCAAAGCTGCCAAACCGTGAAGAATAGGGTCTATAATACGACCATCCTGTAATATTTCGATTATTCCACCTGCCAAACCGACAACAATCGCAGCCGAAAGAATATCCTTCGCTCCTTCCAAAAATAATTTTATGACTTCATCCGACGACCTCCCGAATGCAAATCCCGACAAAACGCCCATAGCTAAAAAAAGTGCAGAGATCTCCGTCAAATACCAACCATGCCCCATTACCCCTATGACTAAAAAGACAATCGTGAATCCCAATACCGTCAGAATAAAAAAATGAGACGACTTCCGGAGTCCTAAAGCACCCAATAAAGCATACAAACCAGTCATCACAGGTAAGGCATAAAAAGAAATAACAGCATCTCCCAGGCGGAATTCCGTCAACGGATAATAAACCGAAAAACCGATTAAGGCCACCAATATCAGAAAATATACGACACAGGAAGCCCGGGAAGTATTGTATTCGACTGCCGCCACATTCTCACTCCCCCGGTTCCGCCAATATTCATCAGCCTCATACATGGGGGAAAGGGCCGGATTGCGCTTTATCCGGGCCGCATACCACAAAACGACAGCAATCAGAACAGCCGTCAGTATCCCCCAACAAACCAAGCGATATTCGAACCCGGAAAACAAAGGCAAATCGGACAATCCCTGAGCGATACCAATCGTAAAAGGATTTAAAACCGCACCGGAAAACCCGACATGAGCCGCGACATAAACCATACAAAGTCCTGTAATCGAATCATACCCCATTTTAATAGCCAAAGGAACGATAATAATTACAAAAGCCAGTGTTTCTTCACTCATTCCGAAAACAGAACCAAAAAGGCTGAACAGAATGATAACTAAAGAAATGACGACATTATTGACTCCGATACGCTTCATCCACTTATAACGCTCCAATCCCCGGGTAAAATGTAAAAAAGAAAAAATCCCCACATCTACAGCTTTGCTGCTATTCATAATCTGAAATGCTCCGCCGATAATCAATAAAAAAGCAATGATTCCCGCCTGCTTTTCGAATCCCTCCAATAAAACCCCAAAAACCTGCCAGGTTTGAGGAGATTGTTCCACCCGGTGAAAAGAATCATCAACAATAATCGTGCGCTTCACCCCATCTAATTCGACGGTCTGTCTGTCGAATTCTCCTGCGGGAATAATCCAGGAAAGCACGGCACAAATAAGAATTATAGCAGCGATAATCGTATAGGTATGAGGAACTTTTTTAAACAACGCCATAACATCTGTTTTAGATCAGGCGAAGATAGCAGAAATAGTTGAAAATCGTAAATCAAAAAATTAGACATCCGTTCACGAATCAGTTGAAGGTTAAACAATCTATACAGCGCATTTTGATGTATAACGAATTATTCGCAAATTTGTAATTCAAAAAATAAAGTCTATGAAAAAAATAAGAGCCGCCATTGTAGGATATGGCAACATTGGGAAATACGTATTAGAAGCGCTTCAAACCGCACCGGACTTTGAAATTGCCGGAATCGTCCGGAGAAACCCCGAAAATAATCCGGTAGAGCTGAAAGCTTACCCGGTAGTTGCCAATGTAAGTGAACTGAAAGAAGTAGATGTAGCAATATTGTGCACGCCAACCCGTAGTGTCAAGGCATATGCAACGGAAATGCTCTCTAAAGGTATTCATACCGTTGACAGTTTTGACATTCACACCCAAATTACCGACTTGCATTCACAACTGAATGAGATTGCCCAAAAGCACAACCGGGTTTCCATTATTTCTGCCGGCTGGGATCCGGGAAGTGATTCGATCGTCCGGGCCTTGCTGGAAGCCTGTGCGCCTAAAGGCATTACTTATACAAACTTCGGACCGGGCATGAGCATGGGACATACCGTAGCAGTAAAAGCCATTGAAGGTGTAAAAGCGGCCCTTTCGATGACCATACCGACAGGAACCGGTATTCATCGCCGGATGGTTTACATCGAATTACAAAATGGCTATGATTTTCACGAAGTTGCTGCCCAGATAAAAGCCGATCCTTATTTTGCAAGCGATGAAACTCATGTACTTCAGGTAGACAGTGTAGATGCCTTATTAGACATGGGACACGGTGTCAACCTGACCCGGAAAGGCGTTTCAGGCAAGACGCAAAACCAGTTATTCGAATTCGATATGAAAATCAATAATCCGGCCCTGACCGGTCAGATTCTGGTATCCGCTGCCCGCGCCGCTATGCGTCAGAAACCGGGATGTTACACCCTGATTGAGATTCCGGTGATCGACATGCTTTACGGAAACCGGCAAGAACTGATCAGGCATCTTGTTTAGTAATCTCCCGACACACTAAAAACAGGATGTTTTAGGGTTAAACCGACATTAATTTTAGACTTACGGTTTTTGATTTACGACGTTTTCTACAAAAATCAGAAGGCAGATGCAAATAATCTAAAACCGTAAATCTAAAATTTAATAAAAAATGTCTTCGATAAAAACAAGCAAACGGAAGTCTTCGAATATACATCCAAACATTTTTATTATCCTGTAAACTTTAGTACTTTCGCAAGGCAGAATTTTCAATTTTGCCTCAAAAATCATGACAGATAAGTTAAAAGAAGAAGTATTCAAAGCAACGGAAATTCTTAAACAAGGAGGAGTTATTCTCTATCCTACAGATACGATTTGGGGACTCGGTTGTGATGCAACCAACGAAAAAGCCGTAAAACGCATTTACGAAATCAAACAACGCGAAGACAACAAATCAATGCTCGTTTTACTCGACGATGCAGGAAAAATAGCTTCTTATGCAGATGTCCCGGACATTGCGCTACAACTGATAGAAGTCAGTGACAAACCGATGACGATCATTTATCCCAATGCCCGCAATCTGGCATCCAATTTAATCAATGCCGCAGATCAAACGATAGGCATCCGTATCACGGAAGAGGAATTCAGCAAATCCCTGATATTCCGGTTTCGCAAACCCATTGTTTCTACGTCGGCCAATATCAGCGGACAGCCCTCGCCCGGTTGTTATGCGGAAATCAGTGACGAAGTTAAAAATGCAGTCGACTACATCGTCGACTTCCGTCGGGGCGACAAACAAAAACATACTCCTTCGAGCATTGTCAAACTTGACACAGACGGTACAATCCAGGTAATCCGAAAATAATAAACATACATTCATGGCACTTATTCTCAATATCGATACAGCGACTTCCGTATGCTCTGTTGCTTTGGCCAAAGAGGGACAAATACTCGGAATAAAAGAAAATACGGAAGGGTTAAATCATTCTGTACTACTGGGCACTTTCATCGACGAACTGCTGAAAGAATTCAATATGGAAGTCAAGCAACTGGACGCTATAGCAGTAAGCATGGGTCCCGGTTCATACACAGGCTTACGCATCGGTGTATCTATGGCCAAAGGCCTTTGCTATGGAGGTCAGAAACCCCTGATTGCAGTGAATACACTCCAGGCTTTAGCCCGGTCTGTATCGGATAAACTGAAAGAAGAAGCCTGGTATTGTCCAATGATCGACGCCCGAAGGATGGAAGTATATACAGCCTTTTTCGACCGGGCCAACCGGCCCATGGCCGATACGAAGGCTGAAATCATCACACGGGATTCTTTCGCAGCCATTCTTTCCGCCCGCAAAGTATATTTTTTCGGGAACGGTAGCCACAAAACCCAAACACTCATAACTTCCCCTAATGCTCATTTTTTGGAAAACATAGAAAGTTCGGCTGCTTATATGACAGAAATTGCCGAAGAAAAATTCCGGGAAGGTCATTTTGAAGACGTCGCTTATTTTGAACCTTTCTATCTGAAAGACTTCGTCGCAACCGTTCCAAAGCACAAAGTCATTTGATTAGAAGAGGATATAAAAAGTTTTTATTATTTTTGTGACCAGAAAGAATAATAAAAATAAATCTAATCAATGGCAACAACAGCTGATTTTAAAAACGGATTGTGTATCGTTTTCAAAGACGACCTGTACACAATCGTACAATTTCAACATGTAAAACCGGGGAAAGGTCCGGCATTCGTAAGAACAAAGCTCAGAAACGTCAAAACAGGCAAAGTACTTGAAAATACATTTTCATCGGGTACGAAAGTAGATACGGCACGTATCGAACGTCGTCCGTATCAGTTTCTTTACAAAGAAGGAGAAGACTATGTTATGATGCACACCGAAACTTACGAGCAAATAAATATTCCCGAAGAATTGATCAACGCCCCGCAATTCCTGAAAGAAGGCGATAACGTTGAAATGGTTGTACATGCTGACATGGAAACTCCGCTGTATGTCGAATTACTGCCGACAGTTGTTTTGGAAATTACGTATACAGAACCCGGACTGAAAGGTGATACGGCTTCTTCTACAGCTTTAAAACCGGCTGAAGTAGAAACCGGAGCCAAAGTGATGGTTCCGCTTTTCCTTGAAACGGGCGAAAAAATCCGCATCAATACAGCGGAAGGCAGTTACGTTGAAAGGGTAAGAGAATAACAATACCTCATAAATTTAGATTGTAGATTTTAGATTAAATAAATCCGGCAACAAATTCTTTTGTCAGGCAATTTAAAATTTACAATCTAAATTTCAATATTTCCGTCCGCTACTTTGGTGAGTCCGTCGATGACAATTTTTGCAGCATTCTGTTCTGCCTCCTTTTTAGACGCTCCCGTTCCACTTCCCATCACCTCGCCCCCAACGCTGATAATGCAATTGAAGTGATCTCTGCGGTTTCTTGAATTTTCCGTAATATTGAAAGCCAACTCCTGCTTATTTTTCTGTCCCCACTCAATCAACCGGCTTTTATAATTACGATCTACGGTCACCAACTCCCGGATATTAAAGAAATTGGGAAAAATAAATTTTTCGATGAACTTCTTCGTGTTGACAAAACCCTGATCCAGAAACATGGCTCCGATAAACGCTTCGAACACATCTCCATAGACATGTTTATTCTTAGAGATATCGGATTTAGCGACCACCGCCTTATCCAAGCCGATATTGATCGCCAACTCGTTTAATGATTCCCGGCTTACAACTTTGGAACGGACACGGGTAAGAAATCCCTCGTCTTTACTAGGGAAAAATTTATACAACAATTCAGCAATAATAGCCCCTAAAACAGCGTCTCCCAAAAACTCAAGACGCTCATAATTCAGTACCGTACCGTTCTTTGTATATTTAGAAGCTGATTTATGAAGAAGAGCCAATTTATAGAGGCTTCGATTGCCCGGTACAAAGCCCATCTGAGAAACAGACAATCCATAAAACTTATCTTTCCGATGAAGATAAAGTCTTATGGATTGAATCAATTTACTAACCACTGCCTAAAAATTTAGAAGTGATTATTTTTTAATTACAACACAGGCATTGTGCCCTCCAAAGCCAAAAGTATTACTGATGGCAACATTCACTGTCCGTTTCTGGGGCGCGTTAAATGTAAAATTCAACTTCGGATCGAGTTCCGGCGCCAAAGTGTGGAAATTAATCGTAGGAGGAACAACATCATTTTTTACAGCCAACGTACAAGCAATAGCTTCTACGGCACCGGCAGCTCCTAAGAGGTGACCGGTCATTGATTTGGTTGAACTGATATTCAACTTGTAAGCATGCTCGCCAAACGCTTTCCGGATAGCTGTCGGTTCGGAAATATCGCCCAAACCTGTAGAAGTTCCATGAACATTGATATAATCAATGCTTTCCGGCTTGATTCCTGCATCTTCAAGAGCCAACAACATAACTTCATAAGCACCTTCGGGATCCGGAGCTGTCATATGATAAGCGTCGCAATTACCGGCACCACCTGCTAATTCAGCATAGATACGGGCACCTCTTTTTACGGCATGTTCATACTCTTCAAGAATCAGGCTTGCCCCACCTTCTCCGATCACGAAACCGTCGCGATCCGCATCAAACGGGCGGGATGCAGTTTTAGGATCATCATTGCGGGTTGAAAGGGCTTTCATAGAATTAAAACCACCCACACCAGGAACGGTGACAGCAGCTTCAGAACCCCCGGCAACAATGACATCAGCTTTTCCTAAGCGAATTAAATTCAATGCATCGACAATAGCGTGAGCCGATGATGCGCAAGCAGAAACCGTCGTATAGTTCGGACCCTTAAATCCGTTTTCTATAGCGATCATAGCTCCTGCCATATTAGCAATCATCTTTGGAATAAAGAAAGGGTTGAAGCGTGGTGTTCCGTCTCCCTTTGAAAAAGTATCACACTCTTCAAAGAACGTTTCCAAACCACCGATTCCAGCCCCCCATATTACGCCAATTCGTCTCTTGTTCATCTGTTCCAGATCCAAACCTGCATCTTTAATAGCCTCTCTTGCAGCAATAATACCGAATTGAGTATAAAGATCCATTTTACGAACCTCTTTTTTATCGAAATATTCAGTCGGTTCGTAATTTTTCACCTCACAGGCAAACTGTGTACGAAAATTTGATGCATCAAAACGAGTAATAGGACCGGCGCCACTAACACCTTTAATCAAATTGTCCCAAAACTCCGGTACATTTTTACCAAGTGGATTTATTGTTCCAAGACCTGTAATTACTACTCGTTTCAAATTCATAAAATAGATATTGGTTTTTTACTTTGCGTTAGCTTCTACGTAAGAGATAGCATCACCTACAGTAGTGATCTTTTCTGCCTGATCGTCCGGAATAGTGATGTTGAACTCTTTCTCCAATTCCATGATCAATTCTACTGTGTCCAAAGAGTCAGCTCCCAAATCATTCGTAAATGTAGCCTCCGGAGTAACTTCAGTTTCATCTACTCCTAATTTGTCAACAATGATAGCTTTAACTCTACTTGTAATGTCAGACATAACTTTAAATTTTAATTAGACATTTAATTTAATTCATGCACATTTTTCAAACGCGCATATTTTTCAAACTCGGTGGCAAAGTTAGAGTTTATTTTTTTTCTAAAAAATTTTTTGGGAGGAATATAACTTTTACTACCTTTATGCAATTGATTTATAACGATTTACAAAATGAAAAAAATAGCAATATTTGCCTCTGGATCAGGTTCTAACGCTGAAAACATCATCCGGCATTTTGCTTCTAACAATCAAATTTCCGTCGATTCGGTCTTTTGTAATGTAGCCGATGCCTATGTTTTGACAAGAGCTCAAAAATACCATATACCGACCTTTGTATTTGATAAAAAAGAACTCATTGATCCGGACCGGCTTTTAAAACAACTTCAGGAAAGACAAATCGATTTTATTGTCCTGGCAGGCTTTCTGTGGCTTATGCCCCCTCATATCACAAACGCCTATACACGACGTATCATCAATATCCATCCGGCCTTATTACCCAATTATGGAGGAAAAGGCATGTACGGCATGAAAGTACACGAAGCTGTCATTGCCGCAGGAGAAAAAGAAAGCGGTATCACAATACATTACATTGACGAACATTACGACAAAGGGACCGTCATTTTCCAGGCCAGATGCGATATCAGCCAAGCCGACGATCCGGAAAGCCTGGCACAGAAAATACATGCTTTGGAATATGAATATTTTCCTAAAGTCATTGAAGAAACCATTAATAAATTTTAGATTGCAGACGAAACATGACTTTTCATGTAATCGTAAATCAAAAATCGCAAATATACAGAATGAAATTTACTCATTTTCACGTACATTCTCAATATTCGATTCTGGACGGAGCAGCCAGCATTCCCGGTTTGGTAGACAAGGCGGCAGCGGACGGTATGACGGCATTGTCACTTACCGACCACGGCAATATGTTCGGCATTAAACTTTTTTATGACACCTGTAAGCAAAAAGGCATTAAGCCCATATTAGGCTGCGAAGCTTATGTTGCCCGGGTATCCTTATTCAACAAAGAAAAACCGATCGACCGTTCGGGAGAACACCTTATTATATTAGCAAAAAATCGTACCGGTTATCTGAACCTGGTGAAATTATGCTCTACCGCCTTTGTAGACGGCTTTTATTACCGCCCCCGTATAGACAAACGGGAACTCGAAAAACACCATGAAGGATTGATTATCTCCTCTGCCTGTCTCGGAGGTGAAATCGACCAAAAAATCATGGCCGGAGACATTGCAGGAGCCGAGGCCGCTGCACAATGGTATAAAGACCTGCTCGGAGAAGATTATTATCTGGAGGTAATGCGTCATCCGGCAGCAGACCCCAGACAAAGAGCCGAAATCTATGACAATCAGCAACTCTGTATTCAGGAAAAAATAAAAATAGCCCAAAAATTAGGTATCAAACTCATCGCCACCAACGATGTACATTTTTTGAATGCAGAAGATGCAGAAGCGCACGACCTGTTGATTTGCCTGAACACCCGGAAAGACATCGATGACCCGAACCGGATGCGCTATACCCGCCAGGAATGGTTTAAAACAACACAGGAAATGATAGACCTTTTTCCTGATTTACCGGAAGCCATCGAAAACACACAGGAAATCGTTGACAAAGTCGAAGATTATCAATTGGACTCCGACCCCCTGATGCCTGTATTCCCCATTCCGCCAGAACTCGGAACAGAAGAGGAATACCGCCGGAAATATACCCAGGAAGACCTTTTCAATGAATTTACCCAAGATGAAAAAGGGAACGTGGTCATGTCCGAAGAAGAGGCCCATAAAAAGATCAAAAAATTAGGAGGTTACGAACGGATTTATCGTATCAAACTGGAAGCCGACTACCTGAAGGAATTGACCATGAAGGGGGTGATAAAACGCTATGGCGAAAACCCGTCCCCTGAAGTCATGGAACGAATCAACTTCGAATTACACATCATGAAAACCATGGGATTTCCCGGTTATTTCCTGATTGTGCAAGATTTTATTCAGGCAGCCCGGGATATGGGCGTAATCGTAGGTCCGGGACGCGGTTCTGCAGCGGGCAGCGCTGTCGCTTATTGCTTAGGTATTACCAATATCGACCCCATCAAATACGATCTGCTGTTCGAACGTTTCCTGAATCCGGATCGTATATCGCTTCCCGATATAGATGTCGACTTTGACGACGACGGCCGCCAACGGGTGCTCGAATGGGTAACGCAGAAATACGGTGCAGACAAAGTTGCCCACATCGTAACTTTCGGCAGTATGGCTGCTAAAATGGCCATCAAAGACGTTGCCCGGGTACTGAAGCTCGATTTGTCAGAAGCCAACCGTCTGGCTAAAATGGTCCCGGAAGCTCCCAAAATGACATTGAAAAAAGCCTACAAAGAAAATCCGGACCTCGCCAAAGAAAAAGATTCTCCGAACCCACTGATATCAAAAACAATACATTTGGCAGAAACCCTGGAAGGCTCCGTCAGACAAACCGGAGTGCACGCCTGTGGAATTCTGATCAGCCGGGATCCGCTCACAGACCATATTCCAATCATGCCGACAGAGGGCGAAAGCCTCATGACAACACAATATGACGGCCACTTTGTTGAACCGATCGGACTGATTAAAATGGATTTTCTGGGATTACGAACCCTTTCCATCATCAAAACCTGTCTGGAAAACATCAAAAAATCCAAACACCTCGTCCTCGATGAAAACGAAATACCCCTGGATGACGAAGAAACATTTAAACTATTTTCCCGCGGTGAAACTACCGGACTGTTCCAGTTCGAGTCGCCCGGTATGAAAAAGCACCTTCGCGCATTGCAACCGAACCGCTTTGAAGACCTGGTAGCCATGAATGCTTTATACCGTCCGGGGCCGATGGAATATATCCCGCAATTTATCAAGCGTAAACACGGAGAAGAACCCATTGAGTACGACCACCCGATGATGGAGCCCTATTTGAACGACACCTATGGAATCACCGTATACCAGGAACAGGTAATGCTTCAATCCAGGGCACTGGGGCTCTTTACCCGAGGTCAATCGGACACCTTGCGGAAAGCTATGGGTAAAAAGAAATTCGAGCTATTGGCCGAATTGAAAGGCAAATTTGTCGAAGGCTGCAAAAAAAATCCGGACTTCGTCAAAGGAGCGCAGGAGAAAGGAAAAAACATTGAAGAACTGGTCAACAAAATCTGGGGAGACTGGGAAGCATTTGCTTCTTATGCATTCAATAAATCACATTCCGTTTGTTATGCCTATATCGCCTATCAAACCGGCTTCCTGAAAGCCCACTACCCTGCCGAATTCATGGCAGCCAACTTGAGTAATAACCTTTCGGATATTACCAAAGTGACCGTTTTCATGGACGAATGCAAACGGATGGGCCTAAAAGTTCTTGCCCCGGACGTCAATGAATCATACAATGATTTCATGGTAAATACCCATGGCGACATCCGTTTCGGAATGGCCGCCATAAAAGGAGTCGGAGAAGGAGCCGTCGAAAAAATCATCGAAGAACGGGAAAAAAACGGTCCTTATAAAGATGTCTTCGACTTTTTCGAACGCATCGACTATAAATCCGTCAATAAAAAAACATTGGAAAACCTGATTACTGCCGGAGGTCTGGACAGCTTCGGTTATCACAGAGCCCAATACCTTCAACCTGTGGATGCAACAATGACCATACTCGACACATTGGTAAACTTCGGGCAAAAAAATCAGAAAGACAGTATGAATTTACAGGTATCCCTTTTCGGAGGCATGGAAGGCTATGAGGTAACCCGTCCCAACATCCCGCATTGTGAGCCCTGGACTGATCTGGAAAAATCCAAAAAAGAAAAAGAATTAATAGGCATTTACCTTACTTCTCACCCCCTGGATCAGTTCAAATTGGAAATCAAAGCCCTTTGTACTCCCTTGGATGAACTGAACAGCAATATGCCTGCATTCCGGGACAAAGACATCACAATTGCAGGCATTATCATTAATAAACGTGAAGGTAAAACCAAAAAAGGAAATGATTTCGGCATCCTGACCATAGAAGATTTCAGCGGTAGTTTTGAATTACCGTTATTCGGAGAAGACTATATCAAATACCGGAACTATTTTATCCTGGAAACGGCTATATACATTAAAGGAAGAGTTCAGGCCAAAAGATGGTCAAGTGATCCGGACGACCTCTCTTTCAATATCCTGAGCATCGATTTACTAAACGTAATAGGCGAAAACCTCGTAAAATCCGTTACCCTGCTTGTCGATATCGAACAATTAAACCTGGAAACTTTAAACGAAATCAATAACCAATTCATCCGGCAACATCAGGCAGAAAAAGAAACAAATAATATTCCTCTGAATTTTATCCTGTTCGATAAAAGCGGATACAATGTTAAAATGTTCTCACGAACCTGTCAAATAGAACGTTCCAGAGAATTGTATGAATATTTTGAAAATAATGATGCCATTAAAATGAAAATTAATTAATTTCGCAAAGTGAACAGAGAGTATCTATAGAATTTCCCGGAGAAAAAAAAATTTCCGGAAAATATGGATTGTAATACATGCATGTGATTCATTTATAAACAGAATAAACTTATAACTAAAAACAATATCATGGCTATAGTAGTTAACGATTCTAATTTTGAGGAAGTAGTGTTAAAATCCGAACTTCCTGTTATGGTAGACTTTTGGGCAGAATGGTGCGGTCCCTGCAAAATGATGTTACCGATTGTCGAAGAAGCAGCTACAGAATATGCCGGGAAATTAGTCGTTGCCAAAGTTGATGTTGACAGCAGCCCGGGTACAGCAGCTCGTTTCGGTATTCGTAATATCCCGACAATACTTTTCTTCAAAAACGGAGAAGTAGTAGACAAGCAAGTCGGCGCAGCCCCAAAAACATCATTGGCTGAAAAAATCAAAGCCGTACTCTGATACTAAAATGGAGAATTGAAAGTCATTTAATTTATCACTTTCATTCTCCATTCTTATTTTCAACCTTTCATTTCCCATTCATTTGTGTCTGTATCCTTAGAAGAAATTGTCCAATACGAACAATTTGACAATCTCGAATTTATTGCCTCCCAGATTGTCGAAGGGTTTATTACAGGGCTTCACCGGAGTCCGTATCATGGCTTTTCTGTAGAATTTGCAGAACATCGTGTTTACAACAACGGAGAATCCACTAAACACGTCGATTGGAAACTTTTTGCCCGGACAGAAAAACTGTTCATAAAACAATATGAAGAAGAAACCAACCTACGCTCTTATATTGTATTGGATACTTCTTCATCTATGTTATTCCCATACAAATCGGGAAAAATCTCTAAATTATCATTTTCCGTATACTGTGCGGCAGCATTGATTTATATGCTGCGAAAACAACGGGATGCTGCCGGATTATGTTTGTTTTCGGATAAAATCGAAACATTGACCGATACCAAACTGAATACGACACATACACAAATGATCTATTCCCTGCTGCAAAATCTGATCAAAGAAAACGCCATTCCGTTAAACCGCCCGACCACGACAGCCAATATCCTGCATCAACTGGCAGACAGTATTGGCAAACGTTCCTTAATCGTTCTTTTCTCAGATATGTTCACCAACGGCGACACCGAAGAACTGTTTGCAGCATTACAACACCTCCGCTATAACAAACACGAGGTCATACTCTTCCATGTCAAAGACAAAAAAATGGAAGAACAATTTCAGTTTTCCAATCGTCCGCACATTTTTATCGATCTGGAAAGCGGCAAAGAAATCAAGTTCTCGCCCAACGAAATCCGGGAAACCTACAAGCAAAAAATCGCCGAATTCTACAAAGAATTAAAACTTCGCTGCAATCAATTCCGCATCGACTTTGTAGAAGCCGATATAAATGAAGGATTTCGTGAAATTCTTCTTCCTTATCTGATCAAAAGAAGCAAACTTTATTAACGGACTTCATCCGGCCACGGACAAGGCTTCCCCGTCTTCTTAAAAGAAGGACGTTGGGCGTTCACCGACCGAAGATATTTCCCCAACTCTCCGGATAATTTATGGACTAATTTCGGATTGCGGCTGGCACAATCATCCTTTTCGCCGATATCTGCCCGGATATTAAACAACTCCTTTTTCCCGGTCTCATAATAATATACCAACTTCCAATCACCGTTTCTCACTACCGATGTTGCACCGATTCCGGGCCCCGTATTTCCCCAAAGATTCGGGTAATGCCAAAATAATTTACGCCCTTTAAAGGTATCGCCGGCTTCTTTTAACATAGGAACAAAGCTAACTCCGTCGATATGCTGTACTGTCTTATAATCAGTAATTCCGGCCATTTCCAGTATCGTAGGATAAAAATCTTCGATAATCAACGGCTTATCACAAACAACACCGGGTTTCACAACGCCGGGCCATTTCACCAGCATAGGCTCGCGTATGCCCCCTTCATAAGCAGAACCTTTCCCACTGTTTAACGGTGCATTTTGAGTATGTGGCACTCCATCCCTCCATCCCGGTTCGGAAGCCAGGCCTCCGTTATCGGACATAAACAGGATCACCGTCTGATCCGCCAAATCGTATTTCTCCAAATAATCCATCAAATCTCCCAGACTTTTATCCATTCCTTCCACCAATGAAGCATATGCAGCATCCTTCGGTTGAAGCCCCTTATCCAGATATTTTTGATAAAAACGCATATCGGCATCGATAGGTACATGTACGGCATAATGAGCCATATACAAAAAGAAAGGCTGACCGTATTCCCGGGATTTGTCCAAAGCTTTCATTGCTTCGAGAGTCAAAGCTTCAGACAAAAAAGTACCGCTGCCCCAATAGTGTTCCAATCCCGGCACGGCAAACCAGGGATTCGGTTTTCCATCCGTACGGTTACCGTAGTTTTTTTCACTTAAATAACTGGTCGGTGCCCCTCCGGCATGTCCGGCAATATTGACTTCAAATCCAAAATGATAAGGACTTTCTCCCGGTGTATTTAAAGCCCCGAAATGCGCCTTTCCACAATGAATCGTATGATAACCGTTATCTTTCAACACCTGCGCCAAACCAGTTACCTGAGTCGTATGCTCTATACCCGGAACCTGACAAATCCCGTTTACGTTCCACTCCGGCAATTGCAAAACATCACTCTTCCGGTCAGTAGACTGATTTTTAGGATAAGTCCAGTTTGTCACCCGGTGTCTGGCGGCATTCATACCTGAAAATAAACTGCAACGGCTGGGCGAACTGATACTACATGCATACGCTTGGGTAAACTTCATTCCCTGCGCAGCCAGACGCTCCATATTCGGAGTTTCAAACATTTTATTATAAGGCGTCTCCTTTTCCCAAAAAGGCACTGAAGTATCTTGCCATCCCATATCATCCACCAAAAATAAAATGATATTGGGACGTTTTTCTAACTGGGCAGACTGTCCGTAACCGGTCAGCCCAGCCAAAGGAAGAGCCAAAGTCAATAAAAACTCTTTATTCATAACATTTTGTATTTCATGATTTTACAAATCAATCACTATTCGCTGCGGTTTATCAACCGTAATGCTTCGCAATCCGGGGTTTTCTCCCGAATCACACCACACTTTCAATATCCCGCAATCGGCAACATCCACAACTAAACGATGCGGATGACAGGATACAATATTTACCGTTGCCGGAGAAAGATACTTCTCCTGCAAGCCGATAACAGCCCACCCGTCTGTCACAGGACAAAAGTAAAGTAAACGATCGCAGAATCCTTTCAAATCCACCTGCAAACTATCTTCCAAAATTTCTGCCTTCCGGCTTTCCCAGTCATAAACCACGATTCGCTCCGGCATACTCACCCGCTTACCTGTCATACACTCCCGCCGCAAATAATCTTCCCGTCGCAAAACAGCCGTAATATTGCGGTATTCCGGAGCTTTATTCAAATTATAACATATCATAGCCATAGCCTTCTCACCTACCGGAGCAATAACCCGAAAAGCCTTTCCGCTATACACCGGATTGGTAAACACA
Source organism: Culturomica massiliensis (assembly GCF_900091655.1). Taxonomy (NCBI): domain Bacteria; kingdom Pseudomonadati; phylum Bacteroidota; class Bacteroidia; order Bacteroidales; family Odoribacteraceae; genus Culturomica; species Culturomica massiliensis. The sequence continues at coordinate 3,643,612 of NZ_LT594621.1, read as the reverse complement.
GACTCAGGCGCCGGCACGGCCGGAGCTTCAGGACGGTACAAAAGGCCTTCTTCATTGACCAGCGGCCAAATCAATTCTCCGGCAAAATCTTCCGGAGCATCCGACAAATAAACAGGTCCGCCGGAAACAGCCTTGGAACGGGCCATCATCCCGCCGCAAACCGTATCACACGAATGAAACATATCGTGGTCAGGCCACACGGTTTGCCCTAACCACAAGGTATTCATGTACGACTGAAACAAATGAGAGCGGGCCATATCCTCATCAAATTTCTTATAATCGATACTTACCCGGGTCACAGCACTGTAACGCGTATGATCCGTATTCAAAACATTCTGTGCCATACAATTGATAAGCCCTAATCCCAAGCGATGCGTTTCCTTTTCCAACGCTTTATTACATTCCCGGGCCTGATATATAACCCGTCTTCCTCCCATATACAAAGGCAGAACAAAAGACTGTACATCGATTTTCAGAAAATCGAAACCGTAAGATCTCAAACTTTCCAGATAATAACGGTAATAAGCCTCAATATCCTCGCTACGTTTACCCGGCAACAGCGAATGCTGAAATACATACAAATGCTTACGGACATATTCCGGAAAATCATTCTCCAAAGCGATACCCTGCCAAAAACCGGGAAATCCATACCACAATCCCATCCAGCGGATTTTATCCGGATCACGCATATTGAGCAACGGAGCCCACCCGGAAGGAAACTTCAGACTATCCGGCTTAAAACTGGTCAGTTGCTCCGCTTTATTGCGGACATGTCCGTCATCGATCAACACATAGCGTACCGGCAATCCGGACTCTTCTATCCGGCAAATATCTTTCTCCAACTGCCCCTCATTGATATTCCGGTAATAATGCTCCCAGGTACACCATCCCAAATAAGAAAAAGGTTCATACCATTTTTTATCTTTTCTGGCAGATAAATCAGCAATCCTCCGGTCTGCCGTCAGCTTTTTATATGCCTTATCCAAAGTCCCGTAAACGGAAGTATCCGATGACGATAACAAAAAGGGCACCTTCCCGTTCAATGTGTCCAATCCCAACGTAGAAACCAGAACATTCACCGTCCCATCGGTATTTACACGAAACCAGCTCAAACTATTTTCCCCAGCCACCGCTTTCAAAAAAAGACACTTTCCATCCTTCAAATGCAATAACAAAGCATCACCCGCCACACATACTTTCCCATTCGACGGAATACCCGGATAATCATCTGCCCTCAAATCCGCAATTTTCTTAAAATACCAAGGCAAAAGCCGATTCGTATTATTCGGCCAACTATGATCTCCCGCCCGGAAATCCCGGCTAAAAAATACACCTTCTACATACTCCGGCAATATCAACTTATAAATCAGTGTCGTCTGAGCTTCCGGCAACTGTTTTTCCTCCCAGATTTTCTCGGCTGCATGCTGACGCAAATCCACGGGAACTCTCATTGCATAAGCCGGTACAGTATCAAAACTCTTTCCCCGTTCATATAAAAAACAATTCTCCTCTTGAGCATATCCTTCCGCGATCTGAAATACGATGAAAAAGATCAAATAAAACTTCCGCATCCCGGATTTTCCCTTGTTCCTTTTCATTTTTCACCTCCATATACGCTGAAATTCAGGACATCCGGAACATCTACCGCTTCCACAACCGTCAATCGCACAACTTTCGTTTTCAAAGACGGAAATTGCTGTATACGTTTATGCCCCACAGACTCCCCCTCACACACAGTTTGCCACATTCCGTCCACTTTAGCCTCTACCTTATACCGCCGGATTCGTTCACCTTTGCTGATATCTTCCTGTATAATGCAACTATGTATTTCGGTCTCTTTACCCAATTTTAATTCCAGGCGATTCCCACTCCCTTTAACGGATTTCAAAGGAGTAGCGAACCGCTCCCGTACCGCATCCCCGAATTCTTTCAGCCGAAGCGAATCACCGGCAGGAAGCAGACCGGAAGGATCGGGAGTCAGGCCAAGTATCAAGGTCGCATTCCGTCCGACAGATTTACGATACATATTCATCAAATCAGTCAAAGGATAAACGGCATCTTCATCTCCGGGCTCCCAAAACCATTCGTGCCTCCCCTCTGCCCCGCGCAAAGGAGTATCGGCCATAGCCGGAACCCAATATTTTCCGTTCGGATCACCGTGCTTCAACAAAAGCAAATGTTCCTCATCCGAATCCGACTGCTTATGATGAGAATAAGGTTGCGGAAAAGAGGACCAGCAAGGGTAAGCTACCGTACCGGTTTCCGAACCACCCCAACGGAAATCAGCTCGTTGCACATTGTGATAAAATAAACAATCAGGCTGATATTTTGTAACCACAGGCAATACATCCGGTCCGTCTCCTTCCGGATCGTCCGCACCTCCGTCAAACCAGATCAGAAACAAATCACCGTAACGGGTACACAACTCTTCCACCATCTTTTCACACATCTGTTTATACCATTGTTGACGATTACGGGCAAATACCCCCTCTCCCTGCGCTTTGAAATTATGAATCCCCAGCAGAGAATTCCAACGAATACCGACATAAATGCCCGGCATAATCCCATATTTACGGCAAGAATTCACAAAATCACGTACAATATCCCCTTTTCCATCCCTCCATTTTACAGCCTTCAGGCAATAGGGATTCACATCACTCTGATACAAAGCAAAACCTGTTTCATGCGTGGCCGTCAATACGGCAAATTTTGCTCCGGCATTCTTTGCAGCAACAACCCATTGATCGGTATCCAAATGTTCCGGATTAAAAATATTATAATCTGCGACCGGCGTAATCCGGTTATTCCCCTGCCCGTATTTTTTCCCGTCAAACACATGCAGATCATAATGGAAAACAACTCCCAATTCAGCCTCGTGCCATTTCAATTGAGACCGCGACGGCACAGGATGCCCCGCCGTTTGAGCCATTGTACCGGATAATAGAAAACAAAAAGTAAAAAATAAAAAACACTTCCTCATTTTATAAAAATATCATTATTTACAAAAATATAAAAATTATTATAAACGGAAACAACCGAAAGAATCACTACATCAGGAATTGCAATCCATAATACGGCAATGTATTACAGATTGCAATCCGATCTTCCGGATATAAACCGGCTTCATTCAGAATATCAATACTCGGCTTTCGAACCGACTTCTATCTTCCAGCCCGGATTCTGATAAATCACCGAAGTCGTAACGTCACCTCCCTCTTTCGGCGTACTCTTCGTAAAATGGTAATAGGCAATCGGATCCAGGTAATGAGCCTGCGGGAAATTATAACCACCGAAAGCCAGATTATTCCGATTGATAGACAACGGACGCAAATACTTATACGAACGGGTGGAAACATTGGGAGCATCTGATTCTCCTTCCGGTTTCAGATTGTCATATAACTTATACATTTCATCCCACAAATTGATACCTTCGATATAATATCGCTGCATTTGATCCAAAGCCCTCCAGCGGTACAAATCGTCTTTACGCATTCCTTCTGCAATAAATTCACAGCGGCGTTCCCGGCGAATATTATATAAAGTGGCGTCTACCGGATTACTTCCGGAATATTTTGCCAAATCACGCTCCCGAGACAAATCAGTATGAGCTATCGTATTATTAAAATCCGTATCCACACCGGCACGTCTTCGCAACGCCTGCCAATACTCCCGGCTTTTCCCATCCAAACTACCGTTTTTTACATAGTCAGCCTCAATATAGTTCAAATAAGCCTCCGCCACCCTGAAAATAATACAAGGGGATACATACTGTACATTGATCAGATATTCTGTATTTACCAATCCTTTCTTTATAGAATACCCTGTCGTCGTCCTTACTTCAGCATCCCCACCCGTCAAATCCGGCTTTTCAAAATAAAAATCAGGACGTAACTGATCACCGGCAACCAACACAGAAGATGTTAAACGTATATCTCTATCGTGTAAAACATCTTCCAATGTCTCGTCTCCTTTATAAACAGCATCGGCATAAATCGGTAAACCGCTCGTCATTAAAAAACTTTCCACCAAAGAGCGGGAAAACCCCGTATTTCCTCCACCGTTACTCTGCAAATAAGATTGTACATAATGAGACACCTTTTCTTCCAGACTGTATGCCCGGAATAAAAGTACTTCAGGCACTGTATTGAGATTTGCCATTCTGAACATACCGGCATAATCGTCGTACAAAGCGATCGAAGAAGCCACCTCGTCAGCAGCCGTCATCGCCTGTGTCAGGAAAAAGTCAATTTCCCGGTTTAAATCGATCGTAAAATCTGCCAGATAATCCGCATTCGCCCCCGGCCAGTCAGGACCACCGGGAACACGGGCAGTGCCGGCATGGTATTTTAACCAGGTACCTTCATATAAAGCAACCCTGGATTTAAACAAAAGAGCCGCATTCCGGGTCAACCGGTTTGAAGCCGGAGCAGCCGGTTGCATATACAAAATTGCAGAATCCAGATCCGACAAGATAAAACGGGCAACCTCATTTCGGGGCCTGCGTTTATTGGCTTCTACCAATTCGCTGTAATTGTCGTCCAACACCTTGGTGATAATCGGGAAATCTCCGACAGCCGTCAATTTGGAAAAATAAATATACGCCCGAAAAAAATACATCTCACCAATATAATGGCGGATATTGTTTGTAACACCTGAAATTTTCCCTTCTCTGTATTTTGGCAATACATCTTCAAAGAAATAATTGCAATCCCGTATAGATTCAAAATTCCAGGCTCCACCGGATTGTCCTACCGTCTTCTGACCCAGAATAAAATTTCCGTTTGAACTTTGAGACGTCTGATTATCACTATTATTATCGTAACCGTATTGCCCGATTCCGGAATATCCGGCAGGAGTACGGAACAAGGAGTATTTTGCTGCTCCGTAAGCCGCCAGTTGATCTTCCGTATTCAGGTATACATTCGGAGTCACGGCCGCCTTCGGTTCGAGATCCAGGAATGCGTCACAAGAGACGGCTCCGGTCCCCAGAAAAATAGATAATACAATGTATATTATTCGTTTCATAACCTTTCATTTTTAAAATGTAACATTTAATCCGCACGACAAAACACGGGAAAGCGGATACACCTTACCGTCTGAATACTTCCCGTCATACGCTTCTGGGTCGAATATTTTCGACATTTTTGTAAGCGTAAACAAATTATCCCCGGAAAAATAAACCCTCACCCGTGAAAGACCTATTTTCGCGACAAGATGCGTCGGTAACGAATAACCGATCTGCAAATTTTTCAACCGGAGATAAGCAGCACTCTGTACATAACGGGTCTGATTCTGGTTGTTTTTCTGGGTACCGAATATAGGACGGGGATAATACGAGTTTACATTAGCTCCCAACGGATCACCTTCCGGCCGGAAAAAATCATAATGCTCTTTCAGTCCCATAGCCTGCCACATATTACCCGTTGCTCCCCAAAAGTAATTTCCACCCAACAGGGCATCCCGTTTACCGACTCCCTGGAAAAAAGCCCTGAAATCAATACCTTTCCAATCAGCACCCAATGTCAATCCAAAAGAATAACGAGGGGTCGTATTACCGATCACTTTCAAATCACCCGGATTCTTAGCCGTATAATCTCCCGTCGTAATCTCGCCGTCATCATCCAGATTCCGGAACATCACATCGCCCGCAGCCCATGCCGTACCGAGACGCTCCTGATTCGTATGGGCCAAATGAGCCTGCATTTCCGCATCCGTCTTTGCAATACCCACGGTTTCATAACCCCAGATTTGCCCCAATATCTGCCCTTCATAATAAGTTCCCAAAGATTTACTTTCATTCGGATATTTGGTTACCTCTCGTTTGAAATCAGAAACATTAAAAGATATCGTATACCCGAAATCGCGGATCCGGTCGTTCCAGGTCACCTGAAATTCCCATCCTTTCGTCACCATCGTCGCATTGTTCCGTTTCGGCAAATTACCGGTAGCGATACCGATAACGGTAGAAACTTCTGCCGGCGGACCGACCATATCCTCTGTGGTACGTTTATACCATTCTCCGGATATATTCAGGCGATTGTTCAGCAGGCCCAGGTCCAAACCGATATTCAGACTCTTTACTTTCTCCCAGGTCATATTCCGACTGTTCATATAAGGAGCCCACGCTGTATTCGGTTTTTTTCCATCGATCAGCCAACTGCCGTTCGCAGTACCTACCGGTTGTGTCAAATAAAAAGGATAATACGTAGCCGTCGGATTTCCCTCTACATACGTATTCTGGTTACCCAGCATACCCCAGGATACCCGAGGTTTCAACATATTGACATAAACGACATAATCTTCCCAGAATTTTTCCCGGGCTATATTCCAGCCAACCGAAAATGAAGGGAAAAAATTCCAACGTTCACTCTTCATAAAACGGGAAGAACCATCGTAGCGACCGTTAATTTCCAACAGGTAACGACCGTCGTAATCATAATTGATTCGCCCGAAGAAACCCGCCGTAGACCATTGACCGAGATACCCACTCGTCACATCTTTACCTGCCGCTGTATTGATGGAAGGAACTTCGTCCGTAATCACATCGTCCCGCCTCACACCGACATCCTCGGTCTGAAACAACTCGGCATTGAATCCGATCATTACTTTAAAATTGTGCATTTCATTCAATGTCAGCGAATAATCGGAATAGGTACTCACCGTTGTCAGGTTCGTTTGCTGACTGGCATAATAAGCCCAGGTACTTCCTTCAGGAGAATTATCGTTGAATTTCATCAGCTTTGGAGTACCGTCTGATGTATATTCGTATACCTTAGCCAGATTCTGTCGCCAGATCGTATTTACCAGCCGATGACCGAAATCGGCCGTAATATTCCAGTTCTCTAAAGGAGTGATTACCACATTTCCTTGAGTATATATCTGATCCTTACGCCGGAAATAACGTCCTCCGTTCTCAATCTGCTCCAACTTCGAATTACGCATATAATGACCGTTCGGATCCTTGAAAGGCATCGTTGGCCATGTACGGGAAATGTCGTGATAATACAAGCCATTATCATCGGCAAACAAAGGTTTATCCAGATCTTCCCGGATCAAGCGGGTCCGTAACCCTACCCGTAACCAATCCGTTACCTGGGCAGAAATATTCCCGGCCACATTAATACGTTCAAACAAATCGTCTCCGTATTTCAAAAGCCCTTCCTGGTTCATATATGCGGCAGACATAAAATAACTCAGACTTTCGGATCCTCCGTTCACATTGAACGAATGCTCCTGAGTAAAAGCCGTCTTGTCAAAATGTTTCTTCGTCCAGTTTTCATTGGCATTTGCCCTTGTATGAAACTGAAACATACCGTTATCCGGATTAGGAATCGTCGTCGTTTTCAATTCTCCTTTCTGATAAGCAAGAATACGTCCGATCGTCTCGTCGTCAAAAACAACACCTCCACCTCCGTTGAGAGAAGCCCGGTTAAAATACATCGCAAACTTATACGAATCAAGCATGTCCGGTAAATTGATCGGACGGGCAAAACGAAAACTGTTACTGTATGTCACTGTAGCCCTGCCGGACTTACCCGACTTTGTCGTAATCAATATCACCCCGAACGGAGCCCGCGATCCGTAAATCGCTGCTGCTGCCGCATCTTTCAACACGGATATCTTTTCAATATCATCCGGATTCAAAGCATTCATATCCCCTTCGATTCCATCGATCAATATCAATGGCGCTCCGCTCGATCCCGTTCCGATCGTCCCCCCTCCGCGGATGTTCACATTCAACGTATTTCCCAAAGCACCACCGACATTATTTACAGAAAAATTCAACCCGGGGACAACACCCTGCAAAGCCTGACCGACCGAAGCTACAGGACGCGAATCGAGAGCTTTTACATCAACAGTTGTAACAGCTCCGGTAAGATTCTCTTTCCTCTGGCTACCGAATCCCACCACGACAACTTCTTCCAATTGCTCTGTGTCTTCCAGCAGAACGATATTTAATTCTCCCCCCTTATTCACCTTTACATCCTGTGTCACATAACCCACACATGAAAACCGAAGCACCGCACCCGGCAATACCTCCAACTCGAATTTACCGCCGATATCCGTCGCTACTCCTTTACCCGTACCTTTGATTAAAATACTTACCCCGGGAATTGTTCCGTTCTGATCCGATACTACACCGTAAACTTTCAATTTTTCAGGTTCCGGAAGTTGAGGTTCCAGCGGCTTAACCACCACCATGTCCCCTATAAACTCAAAAGAAAACCCCGGCCCAAAAACCCGTCCTAAAACAAGATCAAGAAATTCATTCTCTGCTTTCACACTCACTCGGCTCTCCACATCAACCTCCCGGTCACTGTAAAAAAAGTCCAAACGGGTCTGGCTCTCCAATGCATCAATCACACGCTTCAACTTTACATCTTGCAAAGAGAGAGAAACACGTTGCATCTGCGCCTCTACCGTGGCACTCAGATTCTGTCCGTAACAAAGAAGGAGGATGAAAAACAATTTCAACACCCAAAAACGCCGGAAAAACAATTTCACGCCTCCACTTTCATCTACATTCGATTTTTTTTTCATAGTTTTGTTGAATTAGATTTAACAATCGTCCCTGTTAAGGGACATCCAGCCGGTATTTGTTGCTGCAAATACCGGCTTTTTATCATCGTACAACAACCCGCCTGCCGTCTATCTCAAACTCCACACCACGTGTCGTCTTCGTTATCAAATCAGCAATCTCTTCAATAGAAAAATATCTATAAATGACTCCGGTAAAAAGATAAGACCGGGCACGTTCATTCTCAAAATAAAATACCACATCATACCATCTCTCCAGCCAGCAAGAAAGGTCTTCCAGACTCATGCGGTCAAAATAAAACTTACCCTTCAACCAGGAAATGCAAGCACTGACATCCACTTCTTTGACACGCACAACACCGTCACCCACTTCAGCCTGCTGACCCGGTAATAATACGGTATAATTTTTCTGTAAGGAATCCCTCACCCAAACCAATCCTTCCACAAGCGTAGCCTTAACATTCCCTTCAGTTGCATAAGCACAGACATTGAATTCCGTCCCCAAAACCTTTAAACGCATCCGGCCCGATTCTACAATAAAAGGCTTCGTCGTATCTGCCGTAACCTGAAAATAAGCCTCTCCATCCAAATAAACACGCCTTTCACAACCGATAAAAGAAACCGGAAACCTTAAACGGGAATCCGAGTTCAGCCGAACCCGGCTACCGTCCGACAGCTCCAACTCATAATCCGATACACGGGGAACCACCAGTGTATGAAAAACCTCCCGTTCAACAGGTACATTCACCCGACCATAGGAAACTGATCTAAAAGAATCGATCCGCATACGGATATTCCGATCGTCAAACACCGTATCCCGCTCGATGGCAGATAAGTCAACCTCTTTACCATCATCCAATACTAATACCGCACCACAAAACGGTTTTAAACCGACCGGTTCCGACACCGGACTGTAAATCTCATATTTCTGCTTACTCTCTCTCACCACACGAAAAGCAACCACCATAAACAGGGAAAAAATAAAAACGGCAGCATACTGCATCGAAACACGAATGACGCGAAAACGCCGCTCACGAGCACGGATCCGGGAAAGAATATTCCGCCAGATCTTTTCCCGGTCCGGGCTAAAAGCCTCCTCACAAACCTCCAGCTCTCCGGAAATCAATCGTTTCAAATCCGGAATCGTTTCACTCATATCACGCAATAACCTCCACCCCTCCTTTTCCTTCTTCTCCCAACATGAAAAAAACAGCCTTGAAATAATATCCTTATCTTCCATATTTTCAATGACATTCGTAAAAATTAAACGACCGTTAAAACTGGATTGACAGAATCGTTTTTACAGAATAATCAATGATGGATATTTTCCGCCCTGTGTGATGACAATAATTTACTCCTGAACTTTGTTTGTGGTTGGTTTAGTATTTGGATGTCAGCAGTATGAGAATTAGCAAGAAGGGCTGCAATAACCAAAAGAAACGAAGTACATCCACTTGGTTCATAGATACAATGAAACCTATAAACCTCAAGGTTTTTCAGCCAATTCAAACGGTCGTTTTCTTGAGACAAAACCCGTTTGTCTTAAATAAGGCAAGTTTAAAGCAAAAAAGGGTGAAAAAAATAAAAAAATTCTATTCGAAAATTTCGGAAAAACCGAACAATAAAACCCATAAAAGGAAATCCGGCTCTAAATCGCAGGCATCCGTCCTTAACTTTTTATAAGCATATTTGATTTGGGTCTTCACAGTATTTACCGATATACCTAACTGCTCGGCAATTTCTTTATATTTCAGACCTTCTACACACCCCAATACAAATATTTCCTTACATTTGGGAGGTAATTGCTCCAATAATTCGATCAGCCTCGAACGCAACAATTCAAGACGTTCTTCCGAGTAAACTTCTTCCTCATCACTTTTCGTCTGCAAAAATTTCCGTTGATATTCCCTCTCCACTTCGAGACGCAGCTTATAATTGATACAGGCATTCTTGACGGCCTTCAACAAATACCTTACTAATAAACCGTTCAGATCGATTTTCCGGGCATTATGCCACAAATACAAAAAAACATCCTGTACAATATCTTCAGCTACTTCTTTTTCCTTAACAACTCCCAATGCATAAAAATACAACCGATCCATGTATTTGTCAAAAACACATTTGAATGCCTCCCGGTCCCCTCCCTGAATTTGAGAAAAAAGTACAGAATCATTGCTCATCAAGTGCTTATTTTAGAAATTCAAAAGTAATATAGTATAACGCCGTCAATCCAAAAACATGGCAAAAGAATCATTTGTCCGATCCAACCATTTTCGCAGCAATTTCTTAAATTTAAGTTCCAAATCGGGATTTTCCGTAACAATATTCTTCAATTCATACGGATCATCACTCCGGTCGAAAAGCACCGTTTCTGTTATTGTTCCGTTTTCAACCTTTATTGCAAAAGTATACCGTTTACCCCGCAATCCTCGCCAACCGTTCGTACTCCGCGCAGGCTCGATTCGATAGTAAGGCTGAAAATCCGGCTGGAACCCATTACCGGAAATAATTCGTTCCGATAAATCGAATGTTTCTACCTGCAAAGGAATAACCGATTTATATCCCATCAACGACAACAAAGTAGGATACAGATCGGCCAAAGCAATACGGGAATCAGCATCCCGACGTGGTTTAATCCTTGCAGGCCATGTCACAATCATCGGTATACGCATCGCCTCTTCATAATAGATATCCTTGCCGATGACACCGTGCATGCCCATACAGTCACCGTGATCGGAAGTAAATACAACAATTGTATTTTCCCACAGGCCTTCCTGCTTCAATGTCTCTACAATCCGGCCGATTTGTTCATCTACTCCGGTCATACAGGCATAGTAATCCTTCACGGAATTCCGATAAAAATCACCGTTGGAATTGCCTTTTTTCGGAATGTCCGGACGCTGACACCATTTTTCAATATCCAGATCTTTATATAATGTTTTGTATTTTTCCGGTACCAACTCATACCCTGTATGCGGCGGATTTATAGACACCACTAAGGCAAAAGGCCGCCCTTCTTCCCTACATCCGTCTTTATTCCTCAAATATTCGATAGCTCTGTCCGTTTCATATTCCGGTCCCCACTGGTTCACATAATAAAAATCATCCCGGCCGGCATCCCGGTTCCAATACATCGGTTTTAAATGATTATCGTAAGTGCCATAAGCAATCCAATAATCAAATCCATGCCGGCGTTCTTTCGGACACCATTCGTTCCAGGCAACCTTTCCTCTGTTATTATAGGTATCCACATAAGGGAAATAAGGCGCATCCAAATGCCATTTTCCAATATATCCCAATGAATATCCCTGATCTTTCAATACATCCGACCAACACCTGGCCTCTACCGGCAATTCTACCCCATAAGGCGCATTCTCTGAATTACAATTACCGGTAACTTTACTGGAAACAGGGTATTGTCCGGTCATCAACATTCCCCGGGCCGGCGAAGAAACCGGATAACTACTGACTGCATTCTCAAAAGCAACTCCCTCAGCCGCCAAACGATCCAAATTCGGAGTGATTACCGGCTCCACATCCAAATATCCCAAAGCAGTTCCCCGCCATTGATCAGCCATAATAAAAACAAGGTTCGGATGTTCTTGAGACTTCTTTGCACAAGATTGAAAAGGCCAGAAAAAAGAAGCTATCCAAGAAAAAATGAAATAATATTTTGTACTTCTCATGTTTGCAAATTTAAACAAAAACAGATACAGACAAAACATAATGAAACGAACAAACATAAAAAAGAAAGGCTCTAACAACTGAATCACAGCGTTAAAGCCTTTTTAACAAAGAGATTTAAGAAATATATTATTCAGAGACTACATTCCATTATTTAGAATCATTCTCAATATACGCATACGTTTAAAAATTCCATCCGGCAGAGAGACAGAACGTCCCCTTCACCGGTGAATCACTGCCTGCCAGCCAGTAAGCAAAGTTCACTTCTGCTCCGCGGTACATCAGACCGCAACCCAGAGTGGCGTAACTCGGACCTGTCTTCTTATCGTCCCCGATGTGATAACCCCCGCGCACCGCTATCAGATCATTGTAAAGGTATTCGGCCCCAAGACCAACATTCACACCGCTGTAATCGGAAGGCATCAGACGGTAAGCCAGCTCCGCATGACCCGTCAGACGGTGCCGGTCAGAAAAGGTATGCCAGTAAGCCCCGCCCGCTTTCAGGCTGGCAGGAAGATCATAGCTGTCGTAACCGTAATCGATCTTTGAACCCAGGTTCGTTACGGAAAGACCCGCATTCCACGACGGCGCATGATACATCGCACCCAGATCCGCTGCAAAGGCCGAACCCTTCTTCGCTCCGGAGAAGTCCCCCAGATCCGAACTGATGTAATGAAGCACGGCCGAAACAGACCAGCGGTCACAAAGCCGGTAAGCATAACCCAGGTCTATCGAAAATTCTTTCGGGGTAA